>DASWUO010000059.1:0-38673 GCA_036401615.1 Bacilli bacterium
GGTTTCAGTAGATTTTCTGTGTGGAATGAAATGAAATAAGCTTATGATCCCCAGTATGACAATCATCAGTCCAACACCAAATTCCAGTGATAAACCGAGATGCGGCGATATCGTAAATTTCAAATAAATGATCCCAATTCCCACAATGAATATCGTAAAGGTATGGCCTAATCCCCAAACTATGCCGATCAAAGCTGCGAAAGACAGTTTTTTTTGTTGGCTGACTATCGTAGTAACAGCAACTACATGGTCGGCGTCCGTAGAATGCCGCATCCCAAGAAAGAAACCAAGAAGAAGCACAGAAATCCACTCCATAACAGTCCTCCCCATCTTGTTTAGTCATGCATAGGCATCCTATTTCACGATAGCTCCGTTAGGCATTTCCTCACTAACTGTAGCTAAAGTAAGCTTATCCCCCTGTGAGGCGGCTAATATCATGCCTTGGGAAAGCTCGCCCCTAAGCTTAACAGGCTTTAAGTTAGTCACACAGATCACTTTCTTGCCGACCATTTCCCCGGGAGAATAATAAGCCGCAATTCCTGAAACAACCTGCCTTTGTTCATCTCCAAGGTCCAACTGCAGCTTCAATAACTTATCTGAATTCTTCACTTTTTCCGCAGCGATGACTTGGGCAACTCTTAACTCAACATTAGTAAAATCATCAATGGATATTTCAGCCTTTTTCTCATTCTTGTCAGATGATAAATTACTGGATGCAGCAGCAATTATTGCCGGAGCTTCAGTTGAAACAGGATCCACACTCTTCTCAACAGCAGCCGTTCCACCCATAGATGAAGCAATAAAAGCTGTTTCTTGTTCTACATCAAGTCTAGGGAATAAAGGCTCCCCTTTATTAACTATAGTTCCTGCAGGAATCAGACCAAACTTGTACAACGAATCCCATGTTGTTAAGTTGTGGTCTTGCAAACCTAACTGCTTCCAGATCAATTGCGGATTTTGCGTCAGGAAAGGCTGAAGCATAACGGAAACCATCCTTATCGATTCGGCAAGATGATACATGGTAGACCTTAAGCTGGCCTTCTTGCTTTCATCTTTCACCATCGCCCAGGGTTGGGTCTCGTCAATGTATTTATTCGTCCTGCGAATTAATTGCCAAATGGATGATAAGGCGATGGAAAACTCCATCTTCTCCATAAACTCTTCTACTTTGGCCACAGTTACAAGAGCGGTCTGCTCCAAGCTTTCATCGAACTCGGTGACCTGGCCTTCATAAGCCGGGATGACCCCGTTGAGATATTTATCGATCATGACTACAGTACGGTTCAGCAAATTCCCGAGATCGTTAGCCAAATCAAAGTTAATGCGTTCCACGAAACCTTCCGGGGTAAAATTCCCGTCTGCTCCGAAGGGCACCTCTCTCAATAAATAATACCGCAATGGATCCAAACCATATCTATTTATCAGAGTTAGGGGATCAACGACGTTTCCTTTCGACTTGGACATTTTCCCGTCTTTCATCAGCATCCAGCCATGGGCAAACACCTTCTTCGGCAGTGGTAAATCCAACGCCATCAGCATGATCGGCCAATAAATGATATGGAAACGGATAATGTCCTTTCCCACGATATGTACATCCGCCGGCCAATATTTATCGTATTTCACTGTATCTCCGGTGTTATATCCCAATGCGCTGATATAGTTTAGGAGAGCATCAATCCATACATATATCACATGCTTTGGATTGGTGGGAACCTTAATTCCCCAATCATAAGTCGTACGGGAAACGGCTAAATCCTCTAAACCCGGTTTAATGAAATTGTTGACCATCTCATTCTTCCGTGACTCCGGCTGAATAAAGCCAGGGTTTTCCTCATAATAAGCCAGCAGCCTATCAGCATATTTACCCATCCGGAAAAAATAGCTTTCCTCTTTAATCATCTCCACAGGCCGGTTGCAGTCGGGACACAAATTGCCGGGCAGCAGCTGGCGTTCCAGAAAGAAAGTCTCGCAGGGCGTACAATACCATCCTTCATAAGTTCCCAAGTAAATATCGCCTTGATTGAGCAGCTTAGTAAACAACGGTTGGACTACCTCTTTATGCCGCTCGTCTGTAGTACGGATGAAATCATCATTAGAAATGTCTAATTTCTCCCATAAAGCTTTAATACCGACGACAATATCATCCACAAATTTCTGCGGGGATACCCCGTTCTCTATAGCTTTACGTTCAATTTTCTGTCCGTGTTCATCCGTGCCTGTTAAATACATGACGTCATAACCGCGAAGACGTTTATAACGCGCCATAGCGTCTCCCGCTACCGTAGTATAGGCATGGCCAATATGCAGTTTATCACTTGGATAATAGATAGGTGTCGTAATGTAAAATGTTTTTTGTGGATTGCTCACAACCGTAACCTCCGTTGATGTCTTGAATTTACTGTTCTAACTTTCAAACTATTTGCCGTTATCCTCTTTCTTCTTACCAGAAGGCACCGGATCAAATCCCCCGGCATGAAAGGGATGGCACTTGCAAATTCTTCGCACAGCATAATAAGAGCCTTTCAAAGCCCCATGCTGTTCAATGGATTCAAGTGCGTACTCTGAACACGTTGGATAAAATCTGCAGGTTGGCGGAAGCAAAGGGGAAATGATCTTGCGGTACATATGTATAGGCGCTTGAACCATTTGCTTTATCATCCCTTAATAATGCAACAAAAAAATAACGGAGTCAATTCCGTTATCGGTTGCTGTTACACGCTACTGTAAAAAACTGTAAAAATCCCGTCATATATTTCTTTGTATTCTTGTGATATATTGTGTAGTCCTTTCTATTCGTTTAAATAACGCTTTATTATGGTGAATTTTAAATAAATTATACCCCGGATTTGTGTTGGCTTCCAACAGCCAAATTTTGCGGTTCGTATCAATGCCAAAATCCAAACCTAATTTTCTTGCATGACGGTAATGCTGACTAAATTTATTGGCGATCCGTAAACTAACAGAACTCAGTTTTTGCTCTGTTTGATTATACTGCAAAGGTGTAAAATGGCGGGTAGCCATCAAAGCCCTGTGAAGGGTAAGTCCTTTTCCGCCGCTATGAAAATTTGTGACTATCCTGTTTGCAGCGGCCACCTTGCCGATGGTCCCCATGAGTCTCCATTCCTCTTTAGGCTTTAACAAAAGCACACGAAAATCGACAGGCCGGTTGTGGATCGTCAGTAAATGAATGCCCTGCTGCACGATATAATTTCTATAATGCGTCACTTTCTGAATAAAATCAGACAGGTTCATCCTGTTATTAAACTTTCTTTTGCGAATGCCGGACTGTAAAATATAAGTATTCCCGCTGCGGGTAATTTTCATAATGCCTGTTCCGCCTAATCCGAAAGTAGGTTTAATAAATATACTCGGATATTTACTTAAGTATCTCCACAGGTTATTCTTGGTAAGTATACTGGTTTGCGGCAGATAGGGCTTGATAAAAGACTCTTTCGAAAGATCCGCGTGTTTCTTCCATTTGTTCGGAAAGTGCCATTTACTCATTGAAGACATAGCGTATCCCAATCCACCCTTCCACATGTCAAATGCTGATTGAACTTTACGATTTAATTTATGCACTTTTCAATAGGATCGCTTGGACTTTTGGCATCATAGAGAGGGAGAGAATTTGGTGATAAAAATTTTGTTAGTCGAAGATGAGAAGGTGATGGCTAAGAATATCGCTTTCTTCCTGGAGAAGGAATCCTATAGCGTTGAGATCGCTTATGACGGAGAAACAGCGCTGCAGCTTTTTCAAAAAAATACGCATGATTTGGTTTTACTGGACTGGACCTTACCTAAGAAGGATGGCTTGGAGGTTTGCAAGGAGATTCGGAAAAGTTCCTATGTCCCTATTATCATGATCACGGCAAAGGGCGAGATTTTCGATAAAGTCATCGGATTGGAAATTGGTGCGGATGATTATCTGGTCAAGCCGTTTCACCAACGTGAGCTGCTGGCGCGAATCCATGCTTTATTAAGAAGACATCAACAGCCTCCGGCGGGTCAATTAGGGCAATTCATTCAACATGATGCCTTAACATTGGATAAGGATCGAATGATGCTGGGCTTTCAGAACCACTCCATATCTCTTACCGCAACAGAATACAAGCTATTGGATATCATGATGAGCCACCCGCTCCATGTCTACAGCCGTGATTACTTATTCGATGAAATCTGGGGGGATCCCATGGGCTTTAACGATCGTTCAGTGGATGTGAATATTAGCCGGCTGCGCAAGAAAATCCTGGATTTGACCGGAAAACGGTATCTTCAAGCTATAAGAGGTGCAGGTTACCGGTTTATGGGGGAACATTAAATGAAAATTCAATATAAGTTATGGCTGACTTTCACTTCTCTTTTTATCATCATGGGGTTGGCCTTATACCTCTTTATTGTCAACGCTTATGAGAAGCGGGCCATTGCCGGACAAGCCGGAGTGATGGGCTCTCAGGGTGCGGCGGTTGTAGAGAAAATCAACGGAACTTACCCCAAATTTCCAGACAGGACCATGGGTTATTTGCAGTTTTACAGCAAGCAGCTGGATGCAAGGCTATTCCTTCTTGATGAAAAGAATGAAGTAGTTTTTGATACTTCCGGGCAGGTAAGTCAAGGAACATCTTTAAATTTATCGATTCTTGCCAAAGTAAAAGGACAACCGGTTTCGGAATTTATCAAAACGGGTCCCTTCGGATACGTTCAATATACTATGCTGCCTCTTCACCAAATTGTGAATGGTAAGATTCCGGACTCTAATAACAGCGCTCACGGGTATTTGTTAGTCGTAAAAGATATCAATGTGGTCTATGAAGATATTCATTCGTTTCAGCGTTGGATGTTAGGGTTGATGTTTGCTGCAGTTGTGTTATTCTTTATAGTTTGCTTTCCGGTCGCTTCATGGTTCACGAAACCCATTGCTGATTTGATTGACAATCTGCGGAAGATAAGTCCGCACAAGAGATCCTTTGCCATGAAGTACAAACGCAAGGATGAAATTAGAAAACTGGTTGATGCCATCACAGAGATGGTGGGCCAGTTGAATCACTATGAACAACGGCAGCGGCAATTCTTAAGCGCCTCCTCCCATGAATTAAAGACGCCTCTGGCTACCATTCAGTTAATTGTCGAAAACCTGAAGTTCGTCCAACATGATGATAGGTTGTTCAAGGAATTTACAGGTGATTTAAGCGGGCAGATTGATAAAATGAAGCAGATGGTCGATCAGCTGCTCGACATCCACCGCGTATGGGATAAGCCTATTGAACGGGATTGGGTCTCCTTGGACGAAGCTGAGAAGCATATCAAAGACCATTTTCTGCTGCTGGCAGAGCATAAGGAAATCCGGCTGGTTTTCCAAACCGATTCTGGCGCGGTATTCGTTGATCGTGATTTATTCTTTCGAGGTTTGGATAATCTGGTTTCCAACGCCGTACGTTACTCTCCCGAGGGCAGTGAGGTAATCATAAGCTTTAAAATGAAGGGCAAGGAACTGGTCCAATGTTCTGTGTGTGATCGAGGCATAGGAATAAGTAAAGAAGATCTGCTTAATGTGCTTGAACCTTTTTACAGGGCTAAAGATGCAACAGAGTGGAACCAGGAAGGGACGGGATTGGGTCTGACCATTGTTAAACAAATGGTGGATATTCACGGGGGTACGATGGAGATTAAATCACTTCCCGGTAAAGGAACTTGTGTGTTTCTTTACTTAAGTAACAAAAATGATACAAAAGGTTTATTGTCATGATACAAAGTCGGGGTAAGGTGTAAATATAAGAAAAACTATTACTTGGAGGAATCTATATGAAATCACGATTCAACTTATTATTCATGCTGACGTTAATTACACTTGCTTTTGTCTTGGTCATTACCGGTTGCGGACAGGGGCCGAAAACCCCTATAGCAGATCCTACGCCTATGCCTACACCGGTTCAAGGAGAAGCATTGGATGAATCTGACTTGTCTCCAAAAGAAACTCCGGCGCCCACGGTTACTGAAGCACCCAAAGAAACCATTTCACTTTATTTCTCAGACAAGGATTTAATGAAAATTTACCGTATCGAAAGGGTCATTGATGCAGTAGATAAAGAAGCCTTACCTAAAGCAGCCTTGGAGGAATGGATAAAGGGGCCAGGCGGCGAATATCCCAACCTAATAGGAATTATGCCGCCCGGGGTTATTGTAGAATATGTGAAAGATGTGGATGGCGTAGCCCATGTTAGCTTCTCCAAGGAAATCAAAAGCGCCAATTTAGGTTCATCCGGGGAAATAGCTTTAATTGAACAGCTTGTGATGGTGCTCCAACAATTCGGTTTTGAGCAGACCCAAATTCTAGTTGAGGGCAATGCAGAAGAATCCTTACTGGGACACATGGAAACCAATAAGCCTATTAAAGCCAATGATCCCAATGGGTATGAGTTTATAAAAAAGAACTAAACAGGCTCAATCTCCATCAACAAATCGCCGGATTCCACGGTGTTGTCTACTTTAACGTGAATCTCTTTGACGATGCCGTCAAATGGCGCCTGCATGGTCATTTCCATCTTCATCGCTTCATTGGCCAGAAGGTGATCGCCTCTCTTGATGTGATCGCCTTTTTTCACCATGATCTTAAGCACCTTGCCTGGCATGGAGGCGCCGATGTGTCCCCGGTTATCCAGATCGGCCTTCAGCCTCTTTTCCATGGTGATTTTCGCCGAAGCGTCACGAATGACAATCTCACGGGGTTGGCCGTTCATCTCAAAATAAATCGTACGCATCCCATCCGGCTGGACTACTCCTACGGAAACGAGCTTGACCATCAGGGTCTTGCCCTGGGCAATTTCTATGGCAATTTCTTCCCCCAGCAGCATGCCATAGAAGAAGGTTGGTGTGTCCATCACGGATAAGTCGCCAAATTCCAAAGTTTTTATCAACATTTTCTTGTACACATCAGGGTACATGATATAGGACATCACATCATATTCCGTGAAGCTGCGTTCAAGCTCTTTCTCTAATTGGTTACGAACTTCGTTTAAATCCACCGGCGTAAGCAGTTCTCCCGGCCTGCGGGTGAAGCTTTCGCCGCCTTTTAAGATAATCTGCTGCAATTTCTCCGGAAAGCCCCCGGGAGGCTGACCCAGGTATCCTTGAAACATCTGGATGACGGATTCCGGGAAATCCAAATTTTCTCCCCGGGCATACACGTCTTCTTCGGAGAGATTATTTTGTACCATGAATAAAGCCATGTCCCCTACAACCTTAGAAGAAGGGGTTACTTTGACGATATCCCCAAACATCAGGTTTACCACCCGGTAAGTTTCCTTGACCTCTTCCCATCGATGGCCGAGCCCGACAGATTTGGCCTGCTGCTGTAAATTGCTGTACTGCCCGCCAGGCATTTCGTGAAGATAAATTTCCGGATTGCTCGATTTCATCCCTATTTCGAAGGAGGCATAATACGGTCGAATATCCTCCCAATAGTCGGATAACTTCTGGAATTGCCGGGGATCCAATCCTGAGGCATACTCGTTATTTTCTAAAGCATAGATTAAGGAATTTAAATTCGGCTGGGATGTGAGCCCGGACATGGAACTCAACGCCGCATCAACAATATCCACGCCGGCTTCACAAGCTTTAATCAATAGAGCTCCGCCGTTTCCACTCGTATCATGGGTATGCAGATGGATGGGTATGCCGATTTCTTCCTTCAAAGCTTTGATCAACACATAGCCGGCATAGGGTTTCAACAAGGAAGCCATATCCTTGATGGCCAGAATATGTGCGCCCGCTTTTTCCAGCTCCTTGGCTAGTTGTACGTAGTATTTCAGATTATATTTGTCCCGCCCGGGATCAAGAATATCTCCTGTATAACAGATCGAGGCCTCCGCAATCTTGTCGGTTTCCCGCACGGCTTCAATGGCTAAGCGCATGCCGTCCATGCTGTTTAAGCTGTCAAATATACGGAATATATCCATACCCGCACCAGCTGACAATTGTACGAATTTTTTGATCACATTATCCGGATAATTGCTGTAACCCACAGCGTTTGCACCGCGAAACAGCATTTGAAAGAGGATATTCGGGATCTTCTCGCGCAGCTTGATCAAACGCTCCCATGGATCTTCGTTCATAAACCGCATGGAGGTGTCGAAGGTTGCCCCACCCCACATTTCCAGTGAGAATAAATCGGCCCCAAGCTTGCCGGTTTCCTCGGCTATCTGAAGAAGGTCATAAGTGCGTACACGTGTGGCTAATAGAGATTGGTGCGCATCACGAAAAGTCGTATCGGTAATCAGCACTTTCTTCTGTTCTTTAATCCATTGAACAAGCCCTTCCGGCCCCCGTTGATCCAAGATTTGTTTCGTGCCCGAAGGATATGGCTGCGAAATCGAGGTTTTCGGAATACGTGTTTCCGTATAAGCCGGTTTCACTACATCCTGCAAAATGCCTGGGTGGCCGTTGATGATGGTTTGGCCGATGTATTTTAAAATTTTTGTGCCGCGGTCCTGCTTCTTGCTGAATTCAAATAATTCGTTTTTGGTATCTATAAAAGAGGTATCATAATTGCCGCTCAGAAAGTCCGGATGCTGCACTACATTTTCGAGGAAAGGGATGTTGGTTTTAACGCCGCGGATACGGAACTCCCGTAAGGTTCGCAGCATTTTGCTGGCAGCTTTGTCGAAGGAATGGGCATGTGTGGATACTTTAACAAGCAGGGAATCGTAGAAAGGGGTGATGGTCGCGCCCGGTGCGCCATTGCCCGCATCCAACCGCACTCCAAACCCTTCTGCTGTTCTGTAAGCCAGTAAACGGCCAATGTCCGGCAGGAAATTCTTTTCCGGATCCTCCGTAGTTACCCTGCATTGGATAGCAAAGCCTCTCATCTGCACGGATTCCTGAGATGGGATATTAATTTCATCATCTGCCAAGGCGTAACCTTCGGCGATACGAATTTGCGTTTGGACAATGTCGATACCGGTGACCAATTCAGTAATGGTATGTTCAACCTGGATACGGGGATTGACTTCGATAAAATAAAACTGGCCGTCAGGCGTTACAAGAAACTCTATTGTACCTGCATTAATATAATTGGTGTTCTGAGCGAGCCTTAATGCTGCATTACATATCTCATTCCTCTGCTCTTCCGTTAAAGCAAGGCTTGGCGCAACTTCTACCACCTTCTGATGACGCCGCTGGATCGAGCAATCCCGTTCAAACAGATGCACGGCATTTCCGTGGCTGTCGGCTATGACTTGCACTTCAATATGTTTGGTGTTAATCAGGTATTTCTCTAAGTAAACTGCCGCGTTACCGAAGGAAGACTTGGCCTCGGATCGAGCACTTTCAAGAGCTTGCTGAAGCTCATCCGCTTTATTAACAATCCTCATACCGCGCCCGCCGCCGCCGGATGCAGCCTTAATGATGATGGGATAGCCGTTTTCTTTGGCAAAAAGCATGGCTTCCTGCAGCGATGCTATAGGCTCGGGAGTACCAGGAATAACAGGCAATTTGGCTTCTACGGCCATCTGCCTTGCTGTGACTTTGTCACCGAACATCTGAATCTGCTCCGATTTCGGTCCGATAAAGACGATATTCTCTTCTTCGCAGCGTTTGGCAAATTGTTCGTTCTCAGCCAAGAAGCCGTATCCCGGATGAATTGCATCCACAGAGTGCCGCTTAGCCACTTCAAGAATCGCTTCAATATCCAGATACGCTTCAATCGGCCCTTTCCCCTTGCCAATTACATAGGCTTCATCCGCTTTAAACCGATGCAGCGCGATCTTATCCTGCTCAGAATAAACCGCTACGGTTTGAATATTCAACTCCGTACAAGCACGAAAAACGCGGATGGCGATCTCCCCGCGGTTCGCTACTAATATTTTTCGGAAATGTCTGATAGTCATGGTTTGATCTCTCCAATATATAAAATACTATTATGATAGGATCCTCGTGATGATTCCCTATCATAGTTTATCATAAATATGGAGATAGAGAAGTAGAAATCCGCAAAAAAACTATCCTATCATCAACTAATTTCAAGATGCTGGGTTTGCACCGCCTCTAACCATTGTTCATATTTCTTCAAAGCCATTCCCTGCTCCAACGCATATTTGGCATGATATATCCCTTCTTCAACGGAGTCTACTTTTTCCGCAATCCATAGACGAAGGGCGCTGTTCAACAGCACCATATTGTGGTAATACATCTCGCTTTCACCTCTAAGCACCTTAAGCGCCGTTTGCGCCTGAAGAGCCGCTGTCCATTCCACCTCGGGCATTTCCGCTTGCAGTTCGAAAATTTCCGGATCTACGATGTAGAGTTCACTTGCACCATCCCGTACAATGTAGGTTCTGGTTCTTTTATCAAGCGCCAGATCCTCAGACCCTTCTACCCCTTGTAAAATAATACCCCGCTTAATCCCGAGCTGTATGATGAGTTTAGACATCTTTTCGAACACGGTTCCATGAAATACGCCAACTGCCATATAAGGCGCTTCCGATAACCGCAGCAGCTTCTCAACGGTGTTAAACACGGTTCTGACCCCCAACTCCTGTCGAATTCCCCGAAGACCGCCTAATGGCGGACACCAATGTTCGGTTGATATGAATAATACACCGCCTTTTTCAGCTCCGGCAAGATGTGCATTTCTGGAATCGGCACCTGTGGAAACTCCAATTTCGTGTAACAAATCCGTTAAAGTAATCCCCATTTTTGGAGGAAGCGGAGCACTGCCATGCAGCGTTACAGGTAAACCGCAGGATGCCAGGACAAAAGCAGTCGGAAAAGTAGCGATGAATGAACGCTTGCGCCCGTCATAAGGGCCGGCACAATCAAATCCACCCTTTATAGGATGTACAGTACTTGTATTGCGGCAAACGTCAACAAAAGCTTGAATTTCTTCCGTAGATTCCATCTTGATTCTCTCAGCAATCAGGAACGCCCCGATCTGCGCCGGAGTAGCTTTGCCTGTGATAATCATCCCAGCTCCCATAACTGCTTCTTCATAAGTCAGGTCACGGGCGCCCTTCTTACCCCTTCCAACTTCCTTTAATAAGGAAAACATCATTTCTTTCGTCCCCCTCTTGTTTCTTCTTGAAGAAGTTGAAATACTTTCACAATCGAGGATGCTACATCGGACATTCTTTTTCTTTCATTCATAGCTTGTTTGCGCAAAAACTCATAGGCTTCCGCCTCAGAAATCTTCTTCATATCACATAGTATTTTCTTGGCTTGATCGATCCACTTGCGTTCTTCCAGTTTGGACAACAGCAGCTCTCTTTCCAGCTGCCACTGTGTGCGTTCCATATAGTGCTTGGAGCTTAGATGCAGCACCCAATTGATTTCTGCATCGTTCATTCCCATGCATAACATACCGTCCAAATCCAACTCAAGACTGCATTCACTGCTGCCTGAAGTAGATTCATCAAACCACCACAGAAGAGGCAGGTTGCGCCAAGCCAGTATTTTTGTTCCCCACTTGATTAAATCAGGAATGGCCATTTGAAGAATAACGGCATCTATTGCCCGAAGGTTTTGTTTAACTTCTATTTCCGTATGCGCGTATATCACGCGGTAACCCATAAGCGCCAGTTTATGGGCAGGGCTTTTATGATCGGCTATGTTATTGTTTACAGGATCTTTTATAATTAAAAAAGATTGCAGCAATACTAACACTCCTTTCATCTGTAAAGATCAACAGTTGTTCCACAAATATAACACAATCATGAAAACTAATGTAACACATAAAACCATTAAAATTACTAATTACAGTTAAAAAAATTTATTATTGCTTTTTTTCATCTGGCACAACAAAGCCCGCATGCAATCCGACGTGCGCTTCTCTCGCAGACGTCGCTTGCATGCGGGAATTTACAATGACTAGGTGATCCAGCTTTGCTCCTCCGCAAGCTGTTTGCGATACACAATCCGAGACAATATGACACTCAACTCAAACAGCAGTATGAGCGGGATCGTCACCAGTAAGTCGGAGATGATGTCCGGAGGTGTCACCATCGTAGCGATGACGATAAGCAGCATGTAGGCATAACGCCGCATTTTTTGCAGCCGCATCGGGTTTAACACACGAATCCGTGTCAGAAACATGACCAAGACCGGCAGCTCAAACAAGAGTGACAGAGGTATTATAATATTGAACATAAACGAAAAATACTGGGTGATCCCATACGTTTCTGTCAATCCCAGCCCATGCGTCACAGCCAAGGTGAACTGGAACGCCATCGGGAAAACAACCCGATACCCAAAGGCCAATCCGCCAAAAAATAACAGAATCGCCCAAGGGATGTATTTGAGTGCCGCTTTGCGCTCCGGCATGCGCAAGCCTGGCTTGACGAATGACCACATCTGAATAAGCGCAATGGGCATCGCTGCTGACAACGCGATAACGAACGCGATCTGCATATACACGCGAATGGCATCCCAAGGTGAAAATACATTCCATGAGACGTCCTTTGCCAGAGCCGCTTCCTTCAGAAACTCAAGAATCCGCTCAGCCGCAAACAATCCGCCAATCATTGCCGCCACCAAAACCACCAAAACCCAAACGATGCGGCTTCGCAGCTCGCTTAGATGATCGACAAGGGACATCTCCCGGTCTTCCCGCATGATTTCACCAGCCTGCCCACTTTCGTTATTCCGGCAATCGCTTGTTATCCTTAAATTGGCCGTTTTCAACATATTGAGCATCAGATCCGCCTACTTCTTTACGTGAAGCTTGCTGATCATCATCCGACAGCGCTTCACGCGTGCCTTTCTTAAATTCACTAAGCGTACGGCCGATCGCCCGGCCGAGCTCCGGCAGCTTGCTCGGTCCGAACAAGATAATCCCAACGAGCGCTATCAAAATCAAACCTGTGGCGCCAATACCACCCATACGAAACACTCCTTAGGGGATGCACAAAAGGGTGCTCCCGCATTATTTTTATTTTCTGTAAAGCGGATTTCCGCCTTACAGAGCGCAATTCAGCTTCAAATGGTGTTGTAAAAGCATTTCACCTCATTTCAACGGTCGGTCTGCCGTGAAGATATTCCAGCAATTCATCTTTCAGGTCGTTATAAACCGACTGGTGGATCACCTCGCGCCGCATACGGGGACGTTTGATCGGGACGGTGATGATCGTCTCTACTTTTGCCGCCGGACCGTTGGTCATCACCACGATACGATCAGATAAAAGAATCGCTTCGTCAATATCGTGGGTCACCATGATGACAGTATCCGTACCACCCACCGGACCGCCATCGCCGTTTCCGTCTGCCGTGGGCTTCCACAGGCTGACAAGCTCATCTTGAAGTGTGGCTCGCGTGAGTGCATCTAGGGCGCCGAAGGGTTCATCGAGAAGGAGCACCTGGGGGCCAACCGCGAAAGCACGTGCAATGGCTGCGCGCTGCTTCATACCGCCTGAGATTTCATCCGGCCGCTTATGTCTGTGCTTCCACAATCCGACCACGCTAAGATAATGCTCGACGATAGACTTCTTTTCGGCTTGTGAACGATTCGGGAAAACGGCGTCCACGACCTCATAGACATTTCCCCATACCGAGAGCCACGGCAAGAGAGAGTAATTCTGAAAGACAACGCCCCGGTCGGGGCCGGGACCGGTAACAGGCTCCCCGTCGAGGAACACTTTACCGGTCGTTGGCTTCTCCAGTCCGGCAACGATATTGAGAATCGTCGATTTGCCGCACCCGGAGTGTCCGATCAAGGAGACAAACTCGCCTCTTTCGATGTGCAAGTTAATATTTTGGAGGACTTGGAAATCGCCCTTCTTGGTTGGATACACCTTGCTGATGTTCTCAAGTTTCAGGTAGGACAATCCGTCACCCCCCATAATGGAATCTTTTTTCGATATAATGAAAGCCCCTGTCCAAAACGAGACCGACTAAGCCGATGAGCACGATAGCAGAGATGACCCGTTCCAAGCTGAGTGCGTTCCAGCTATCCCAGACGAAGAATCCGATACCGGTTCCGCCTGAAAGCATTTCTGCGGCAACGATCACCATCCAGGCGATTCCAAGGCTCAGCCGCAGGCCTGTAAGAATATAGGGCAACGAGTAGGGGAAAAGCACCTTCGTCAGATACTTCCATTTCGAAAAGCGGAAGACCGCAGCCACATTTCGGTGGTCCTTAGGAATCGACGAGACACCAAAGGCTGTGTTCACGACTGTCGGCCAGAGCGACGTAATGAAGATAATAAAGATCGTGGCCGGGCCGACCAAATGAAATACTGCCAGCCCAATAGGAAACCAGGCTAACGGGGACACTGGCCTCAGCACTTGGACAATCGGGTCGAAGAGCTGCCTGCAGAACGGTGTCACACCCATGGCAATCCCAAGCGGCACCGCGATCAGCGCGCCCAATAGAAATCCGGCGAACACCCGCCCTAGCGAGGCTAATAGCTGCAGCCCAATTCCTTTATCGTTAGGGCCGTAGTTATAAAACGGGTTGGAGACAAGATCCCAGAAAATAGGCAGCGTACTCACGGGACCAGGAAGGGCTTTACCCGAGAGTTGGCTCGTTACTTCCCACAACAGGACGAGGAGCGTCATGCTCCCGATCAGGTAACCGGCCTTGCGCAGGCCGTTCATCAGGCCGTTCATCCAGTGGGAAGGCAGAGTGAGGCGTCTCACTGATAATACACTATGCGTGACACTCTGTTCTATTTGCTTACTCATCTAGATCAACCTCCGTATTGTTTTAACGATCCAGCCGGATCGCTCGGGTCAAACGTAGCGCCGTCCAGTTTGAGCTGGAAGGACTTCATGTCGTCATCGGGAATGGAGATCCCCATTTCGCCCGCGACCTCACGGTACAGGTCCTTCATAATCAGCTTGTCGGCAATCTGCTCGTACTCCGGGTGTTTATCCAGATATCCGAAGCGGACGTACTGGCTCATAAAGAACATGGCATGGGATTTGCGCGGTAAGTTCACGCTTCCGCCCTTGTGAAAGAGCATATAATCGTCAGTGTAGATGTGTTCGCCCAGATCGGCGCCCAAATCATATTTACCCAGCAGGCGGTTCTCGATCGTTTCGGCCGGGGCGTTGACGTAGGCCTGGTGGCCGATCACCTTGGCGGCCTCTTTGCGGTTATCTAATTTATCGAGCCACTGCGACGCTTCGAGGACGGCCTTCATGACGGCCTTCACCTCGTCGGTGCGGGCGCTCCAAACCTTGTTGAGGACAAGAGCCTTCTCGGTGTGGTCCTTCCAGATGTCCTGTGTGGAAATGTGGGTAAATCCTATTTTCTGCGCTACAGCTACTCCGCCCCAGGGCTCACCCACACAGTATCCGTCCATGTTGCCCACCTTCATATTGGCTACCATTTGTGGCGGCGGGATCGTGATGATCTTCAGCTTCTTCTGATCGACTCCGACCGCCCCCAACCAGTAGCGCAGCCACAGGTCGTGCGTTCCCCCGGGGAAGGTCATGGCAAAAGTCGTCTCGCGCTTTGCCATCATCTCTTCAATGGCGGTTTTGGCCGCCTTCAGGTCTCGAAAGCCGGCATTGCGGAACTCGTTGGAAAGAGTAATTGCCTGCCCGTTCGTATTGAGCACCATGGCGATCGGTAACTCACTGCCAGCCATGCCGCCAACCCCAGTGTAGACGGAGAACGGCATGCCGAAGAGGCAGTGAGAAGCATTCAGGTCGCCGGAGAGCAATTTGTCGCGTACCGCGGCCCACGAAGCTTCCTTGGTGACGTCCACGTCCACGCCGTACTTCTCAAAGAGGCCGAGTTCTTTGGCCATGACGACCGAAGCGCAGTCCGTCAACGGAATAAAGCCAATCTTGATCTTCCCTCCCTTCTTCGGGGTCGGGATCGGGCTGTTTGAGGCAACCGGAGTCTTCTCAGTATTCTTGACTCCGCATGCGGAAAGCAGGGCGCCGGGCAGCATCAATGCGGCACCCGCCACACCCGTCTTTTTCAAGAACTCTCGTCTTGTTATTTTATCTCTCATAGGATTTCCTCCCCTATCATCGCAGCCGCAAGAGGAGCCATGATCGTCAACTGCAATACTTTGATTTCTTCATTTATGAACTTAGAAAAATCAGCCACCTTCATACTTACCCCTCCTGTAAATTATTTAGCCTCTCGGCATTCGTTGAGCCAATACGGGACGAAGAATTCCTTGTACTGCTAAAATCATGTTGCGCAATTTCACAACTTCCGCTGCATTTTAATGTAAGCGCGCTTTCTGTATCCCCTCCTTATCCCGAGTGTAACTAGGCATTTTCATGTTAATAAAGATAACACAAAAGGCCTATCCCTCTACATCGCTGTAGGGAGGATAGGCTTCATTGCCCTTAAGGAGTGACACATCATTGTGCTCCTTGTTGATATTGTTATTATAAATGGCATTTTCGCATATGTCAATAAACATAACATTAAAATTTAAAATTCATTAATTATGCGACCTTACTCGTCTTTTTTTCTCTTTATATGTCATGTTTTCTTACATATAAAGACTTCTGATCACCATTGGCGATAAAAAGTTACGCATCTTCTTCAGTTTTTGTATTTTACTCCAATGTCATCGATCAAAAGATTGTGTCAATATTAATAACATGAAGAAGATATACGAGAATTTTTACGTTATGTTTATTGACATGACATAGTGAATCGTCTTATAATCAAGTTATCACAATAAAGGTGACTGCATATTGATTAATGAATTTAAACACAACGTTGTGTTTAATTGGCAATGAGGCCATTTCGGGATCCATAAGGATCTTCAGATGGCCTTTTTATGTGTTTTATTTTTAAAAAATAGAAAAAATTTCAAGGGAGAATCTACTATGGAAGAAAAAAGTTTTTTAAAAAGCGGCCACAAGCCATCATTGTTCAGTTCTTTTCTTTATTTCGACATCAGTTTTATGGTTTGGGTGCTAATGGGTCCACTGGCAGTTGTGATTATGAGCGATTTTCAAATGGATGCAGCGCAAAAAGCTAATTTAGTTGCTCTTCCAATTTTAGGCGGTTCCATTCTTCGATTGGTGCTTGGTTGGATGACGGATTATATCGGTCCCAAAAAGACTGGACAAATTGGTTTAATTGTTACCATGATCCCTTTAGTAATGGCTTGGCAATTTGTGGAGACTTTAAGCGGATTGTATATCACTGCATTATTGCTGGGTGTTGCCGGAGCGAGTTTCGCGGCTGCCTTGCCGCTGGCAAGCCGTTGGTATCCGCCGCAGCATCAGGGTTTGGCGATGGGCATAGCCGGAGCGGGAAACAGCGGCACGATTATTACTACGCTGTTCGCTAATCGAATTGCCCAGCATTATGGGGATTGGCATATAGTCTTTGGATTCGCCCTGATTCCTGTGGTTCTGACCTTTATAGCTTTTACCTTATTGGCTAAGGATAGCCCGGATCAGCCTGCACCCAAGAAGTTTGCCGACTATGCCGTCGTTCTAAAACAAAAGGATACTTGGTTATTCTGTATGCTCTATAGTGTCACCTTCGGCGGATTTGTGGGGATGGCAAGTTATTTAACGATATTTTTTAATACTCAATATGGCTTGGCTCCAATTGCTGCTGCAAATTTTACAACAATCTGCGTCATTGCGGGCAGTTTCTTCCGCCCGGTAGGCGGGTGGCTTTCCGATAAAGTTGGCGGCATTCGGATGTTGACAATTCTTTATCTAGGCATTGCCCTGATGCTTGCCGGAGTTTCCACTTTGCCTGCGCTTGGACTTACTACTGCGATGCTTTTTGTCGGGATGATGTGTATGGGGATGGGGAATGGCGCAGTATTCCAACTAGTACCGCAGCGGTTTAAGCAGGAAATTGGGATTATGACAGGAATTGTTGGAGCGGCTGGAGGCCTTGGGGGATATTTCTTGCCTAAGATATTAGGAAACTTAAAGCTGTCCTCCGGTTCTTTCACTCCTGGGTTTCTGGTACTTAGTGTCATTGCCGTCAGCTGCATTGGGATCCTCCTTATTGCGCAAGGCCAATGGAAGAAAACCTGGATCGGCCAAGGCGGAAAAGCCAAGAAAGATGTGGTTGGGGCGCAAGTACAAGCCAGTTAGTAAATTAAAAGGAGCTGAAATCACCATGGTACAGATGAAGAAGTTAGTTCTCATAGGAAACGGAATGGCAGGGGTCAACACAGTTGAACATATCTTGAAATTAGCGCCGAATAAATTTGATATTACGATTTTCGGTACTGAACCTCACCCCAATTACAACCGCATCCTGCTTTCCTACGTGCTTTCAGGCGATTCCAGTGTTAATGATATTGTTATCAACAGCTATGAATGGTATGAATCCAATGGAATTACCCTCTATACGGACCACACTGTAACTGAAATTAACACTGAGCAACAAACCGTTACCAGCAATCAAGGAGTTTGTGTTGCTTATGATCAACTTATTATCGCAACCGGGTCCAATCCCTTTATGCTTCCCCTGCCTGGTGCAGATAAAGAAGGCGTCATGGCTTACCGTACAATACAGGATTGCGAGAAGATGATTGAAGCCTCTAAAACATTAAAAAAAGCCATTGTTATCGGCGGCGGTTTACTTGGTCTGGAAGCGGCAAGAGGCTTTCTGAATTTAGGCATGAAAGTCGATGTCGTGCATATTTGCGGCTCTATTATGGAACGCCAACTGGATCCAACAGCCTCCAGCATGTTGCGTGAAGCTTTAGAGGCACAAGGAATGAACTTTTTGCTGGAAAAACAATCTGCAGAAATCATCGGAAACGAGCATGTCACCGGGCTTAAATTTAAAGACGGCACTAAAGCCGACGGCGATTTAATCGTTATGGCTGTTGGGATCAGACCAAATGTAGAGTTGGCTAAAAGAGCCGGTATTGAAGTCAATCCTGGAATTGTTGTCGATGACTATCTTCGAACCAATATTCCCAATGTATACGCAGTAGGTGAATGCGCCCAGCACCGCGGGATCGCATACGGCTTGGTAGCCCCTCTGTATGAGCAAGGTGCGGTTCTCGCTAAACATATTACTGAAGTAGAAACGGCACCGTATGAAGGATCCATTCTCTATACCAAACTTAAAGTATCCGGTGTAGATGTTTTCTCGGGCGGTCAATTTATGGAAAGCCCCGGAACCAAAGCCATTCGCATCCATGACGAATTTGCCGGAATTTATAAAAAAGTGCTGATCAAGGAAAATAAAATCATCGGGGCTGTTTTATTCGGAGACACTTCCGATGGAACCAGACTGATGCAGATGATTCGTAATCAAACGGATATCAGCGGCTATGATAAAACAGCCCTTCTTATTGAAACAGGAGGCAACACCAACGACTCCTCGAACGTTGCGGAAATGACGGATGATAGCATTATTTGCGGCTGCAACGGCGTAAGCAAAGGTACCATTTGTTCAGCGATCAAAACCCAAGGTTTATCTACTGTAGAAGAAGTAAAGAATTGCACTACAGCTTCACGCTCGTGCGGGGGCTGCAAGCCGCTCGTCAGTGATTTATTAGCTTATACACTTGGTGATCAATATGATAAAACGGCAGTGAAAGAATCAATGTGTGGATGCACCACATTGTCCCGTGATGAAATTCTTGAGCAAATCCGTGAAAAAGAATTATTACACATTCGCGAAGTCATGAACGTACTTGAATGGAAGACCGCGGAAGGCTGTTCCAAATGCAGACCTGCCCTTAATTACTACCTTGCCATGATCAATCCGACAGAATATGTGGATGACAGCACTTCCCGTTTTGTCAACGAACGGATGCACGCTAATATTCAAAAAGATGGCACCTACTCTGTTATCCCGCGCATTTATGGCGGAGTGACCAACCCTGCCGAGCTTAAACGCATTGCTGAGGTGGCCGAGAAATTTAACATCCCTACAGTAAAATTTACAGGAGGCCAGCGTCTTGATCTGCTGGGTGTGAAGAAAGAAGATTTGACCCAAGTTTGGGAAGCACTTGATATGCCTTCCGGTTATGCTTATGGCAAAGCTTTACGAACGGTCAAAACATGTGTAGGCCAGGATTATTGCCGCTTTGGCACCGCAGATTCCATGGGTATGGGAATACGGATGGAAAAACGCTTTGAACGTTTAAACACACCCGCTAAAGTGAAGATGGCCGTATCCGGTTGTCCGCGAAATTGTGCAGAGTCCGGAATTAAGGATTTAGGAGTTGTTGCCATTGATGGCGGCTGGGAGCTCTATGCCGGCGGTAATGGAGGAGTAAAGATACGTGCAGGCGATCTCCTTGCAACTGTAAAAACGGAAGACGAGGTCATCGAATATACCGAGGCTTATTTACAATATTATCGAGAGACTGCCATTTATTTAGAAAGAACCTCAGATTGGGTAAAACGTGTTGGCATTCAACCTATCCGGGATGTTATCCTGGATGCTGAAAAACGGATTGGACTTTGTGATAGAATGAATACTGTCTTATCTGTAACAACGGATCCTTGGAAAGAGGCAATTGATAACGAAAAAATTCAAAAAGACTTATACGAGGTTATTGAAATAAAATAGGTTGACTCGAGAACATATAAGGTAACGAAGGGAATGATCAGCCATGAGTTTACAGACAGCGACTGCAATATGGGTAGAAGTTGCCTCCTACGATGAACTTCCTGTGAACACAGGTAAGACCGTGCGTTATCAGGGGCAAGAGGTGGCGTTATTCAAACTAAGCAACGGCAATCTCAAGGCGATTGAAAATCGATGTCCCCATAAGAATGGCGTCCTTGCTGAGGGGATCGTATGCGATGACCATGTATTCTGCCCCATGCATGACCGCAAAATCCAACTTTCGACAGGGCTGGTACAAGCGCCTGATACGGGATGTGTAAAAACTTATAATGTGACTGTAAAAGAGGGTAAAGTGTATATTGAATTTACAAAGGCGACTTTTTCATAACTGGGGTGATTTGAAATGACTACTATAAATTCGACAGCGTCCTTATCCCAAACTTTACTTCCAGCCTTATCTTCTATTAAAACATCCCATTGTTGTTTTTGCAGCATGCAGTGCGAAATACAATTAGAGCCGAGCGATAAGGAACCCGGGCTAGTTGTTAAACCAAGCCCGGATTTCCCTGTTGCTACAGGGCGGCTCTGTCAAAAAGGATTTAATGTTCTGGATCATGTGCTGCATCCTTCTCGAATAACCGTCCCCCTAAAGAGGAGAAATACTGAAACTGGAAGTGTTCCCAATGAGTTCGCTGAAAAATATAACCCTGCCGTGTGGCAGCAAAACGATTGGAATACAACACTAACAGAAATTGCCTCGAAAATAAAAGCAATTCAAGCTGATCATGGGCATAATTCAGTTGCTGTATACGGCGGCGGTTCCGTAACCAATGAAGTTTGTTATTTGCTCGGCAAATTTACAAGAGTTGCCCTCCGATCCAAATATATAGATTATAACGGGCGATTTTGTATGTCTTCTGCTGCTGCAGCCGCGAATAAGGCATTTGGCGCCGATCGCGGTATGACAATGCCATTATCGGAAATACCAAAAGCCAAGTATATCCTGCTGGCTGGAACTAATATTGCCGAATGCCAACCTACCCTAATGCCTTACCTAATGGAAGCTAAGAAAAGCGGGGCAACCATCGTTACGATAGATCCCCGCCATACGATGACCTCCAAACTTGCCGATATTCACGTCCGCCTTCAACCCGGCTTTGACTCTGTCTTTGTTAACGGCTTACTCCATGTGATCATATCGGAGAAGTTGTATAACTCACCTTATGTTGAATTGCACACAAATGGATTAACCCAACTGATGGAAGCTGTAAAATCTTTCACACCGGCTCGGGTTGAGGCCCTTACTGGTGTACTAGAAGCCGTTATCCGGACTATCGCCCGCGGTTTCGCAAATGCTGAAACAGGAATGGTTCTAACTGCCCGCGGCCTTGAGCAGCAAGTGAATGGTGTAGAAAACACACTAAATTATATCAATCTGAGCTTGCTTACGGGCAAGATGGGTAAGCCCGGCTGCGGTTTTGGCTCCATTACGGGTCAAGCCAATGGCCAAGGAGGGCGGGAGCACGGGCAGAAGGCCGACCAACTCCCGGGTTACAGGCTTATAGAGGACCCGGCCGCTCGGGAGCACGTGGCTAAAGTCTGGGGTATCCACCCTGATGAACTCCCCGGGAAAGGTGTCTCTGCCTATGAAATGATTCAAAAAATAGATCAAGGTGAAATAAAGGCGATGATTGTCCTCGGATCCAATCCCGTCGTTTCCTGTCCAAACAGTCATTTTGTTGAGCAAGCTTTAAAAAAGTTAGAGCTGTTGGTTGTGGTTGACTTATTCGAAACCGAAACTGCCGCCTATGCCCACTGGCTTCTTCCCGGCTCCTCCTTTCTTGAAGGCGAAGGCACACTGACGAATCTCGAAGGACGTGTATTTCATCGGCCTCAAGCGCTGGACTTACCCGGCGAAACCAAGCTTGATTATAAATTGATTTGTGAATTGGCTGAATACTTGGGTCGGGGGGATTTCTTCCAGTATAACTCCATTGAAGATGTATTTAATGAACTTACGGCTGCTACTGCCGGAGGCATTGCAGATTACAGCGGCATCACTTATCAGCGATTAATAGAAGAAAAGGGCGTATTCTGGCCCTGTCCTTCTGAAAACCACCCGGGTACCCCTACCATGTTCATTCATGGTTTTTACCACCCCGATGGGAAAGCAAAGCTATTTGGTATAGAGCCCCAGATGCCCGCTGAACCGATTGACCGGGAATATCCTTATATTCTTACTACTGGTCGGGTGGCTAATCATTATCTAAGCGGAGTCCAAACACGGCGTTCCCCGGGGTTAAATAAGAAAGCTCCGGTCCCTGTTGCCGAAATCCACCCATGGTTAGCCAAGAAGATTGGCCTCGGCATAGAAAGCAAGATTCGCATCACCAGCCGGCGCGGCTCTCTTATTGTTCAAGCAAAGATTTCAGAATCCATCCAACCCCAAACCGTATTTGTCCCCTTTCACTGGGGAGGGGAATTGTCGATTAACCGCCTCACCAATGATGCCCTTGATCCCACCAGCCGGATGCCGGAATTTAAGATTTGTGCCGTACAGATCGAGTCCACTTAAGGATCCTCTGACTCAAATTTATCTATATTAATTGATTAATTTCCGATATAATAAATGGATACTGCATATCATTATATATGGGGAGGAAGTTAACAATGGAGGGTATAGAGGATAGAAAAATATTTGTTTTTACCGGCCCGGATGGATCCGGCCGCAAAACCGTTGCCCATCACGCAGGAACTTCACACCAATTAAAAAGAGTTTTATCCTATACTACCCGACCAAGCAGGTCTTATGAGACAGACGGCATAGATTACCATTTTATCACCCGGGAGCAATTTATCGAGGCTGACCAGAATGGGGAATTTATCGAAACCCTGGAGATTGAAGGGGTTTACTACGGAATCAAATCCAAAGAAATTGAAGATATGTTTCAGAAGCATCCTTACGTATACCTTATCTTAAACCGCCAGGGTTCGGATCTGGTGAAGGCGGTTTTTGGGGATCAAGTAGTACGTATCTTGATTTACGCCGATCGCAATAAGGTCATGAGCCGATTGTTGGAGCGGGGAGATACGACGGAGATTATTTATAAAAACATGGCTCGTTATGAAGAGGAAATGGCTTATTTGAAACAATGCGATTACAATGTTGAAAATTATGAGTTAGAAGAAACCGTTGAAGAAGTTACTGAGATTTTAAAAAAATATATTTAACAACAACCCTGTTATCCGCCAATAAGCGCTAACAGGGTTCCTTATGTTCCTCATGCATTTAAATCAACCCGCCGGCTTCTTCCACAATCTGCTTGGCTTGATCAAACTTGTTCTCTTCCATTACTACTGTTAATAGAATATCTCTTGCCCCATTCTGTCCACCTTGGCCGCCATCACTCATTCCGCTTGCGTCTACATCAGCTGCGAGAAGGATGCCTTCACTTCTGGAGTCAACATTCGCCCCCAAAGTCAGTTTGCCAAGGCTGGATATGTTTCCGGTTGCCGGGTTCATCTGCCTCTCGATGCCTTCACCGGGGTTTTTGCTGAAGTGATCGATACTTATGTCTAGGACCTGAAGGTCTTTCAATTTAGCGGCTGCGCTTTCCGCCTCGGTTTCACTTTTGAAAAAAGCCAGGATGTTTTTTTCCAAGTGTTTATTCTCCTTTGTGAAATATGTACTTTATCTTAATTTATATATTGTTTTCCATAATTAGGTGCGTTATTCACTAATTTCGGACAAAGGCTAGAGTTCAATTTTAAGACAGCGTCTTTTTTAGACCTTAACTCTCAAAATAAATAAAATATGGAAGAAGCAAGGGTCAAAAAGGGACTTATACATTGTTGAGAACCCTTATACAAGGCCGTTTCTGAATCATAAAGTCTTTTTTAGACCTAATAACTCAAACCCGAGGTGTAATTAAGTTACTAAGGTCCAAGTGGACACTTATACAGAGAAATTCCTCAAATTAAGTGGTCTCTGACAAAAAAATATTACATCCGCATCGTGATCATATTGCCGGAACTGTATCGGCGCAAACCTTTGTAAAAGAACCAAATTCCTCCAACCGTTAAGGCGGCCGCGACTCCGCAAGCTCCAAGTATAAAATCCATCTGAACACCGCGAAGCAGGCCAATCGGCAAATAGCTGATAAATCCCGCCGG
The DNA here is from genome assembly GCA_036401615.1 of Bacilli bacterium. Lineage (GTDB taxonomy): Bacteria > Bacillota > Bacilli > Paenibacillales > DASWUO01 > DASWUO01. The sequence goes on from DASWUO010000059.1 coordinate 24,647, forward strand.
GATCACCGTAAAAAGAACTACACGACCCCAACCATGGAAAATATCTGTAGGATATGTGGAGAAAGCCAGCAGGCAATTAAATAACTGGTAGCTTATCCCCTCCGCATTGCCTATATAGAATGCAAGGGTATGGGCTATAAGGATGAAAAATAAAAAGATCAGCGCAGACACCAGCAGGGCCAGGATAAATTTTAAAATACCCATAAAGCTCGTATCTCCGAAAAAAACAAAAATGAGGATGGCAAACACAAAATCACCAATAGCCGACAAAGACATTCGACTAACCAGGACATGCAGTAAAACTGGCTTGGGCTGTGCCAAATAGGTGTCGAGCTGTCCGGTTGCAATCAATCTGGCCATCATCATCGTGTTGCCGAACAAAACCGCCATTAATCCATAACCCCCGGCGCTCACAGCCCACATCATCATCACATCTTCCAGAACCCAACCATTCACTACAGGAAACCGCGTGAAAAAAATGCTCCAGAAGAAGATCCAGACGAAGTTATTGATCATCATCATACCCGCCGTCAGAAAAAAGCTTAACCGAAACTCCAGCGCACCCGCCAGATTAAGCTTCCAACAGGTCCACACAAAAATAAAAAGTTTAAGCATTTTGTTCAACCTTCCTGTGAAAGGCCGGCCTTCTTGTTCAAAAATCCTATCCTCACCCCCCGTTGACATTTAGCTTATTCACTCCTTTCCTGAACATCATCATTAAGCAACCACCAAGAACCATGATCCAGATCAATTGAATTCCGAGCATTGTAAGCATCATGCCTCCGTCAAATTTCACGGCCGTTTTGGCCGGAAAGTACAGAATCGCTTGAAAGGGAAGCCATGAGCAAATTTGCTGCAACCATACGGGAAACACTTCCAAGGGCATAAGCATGCCGCCGATCGTAAACAAAAATTTGTGGTAAACAAACTCCAGCCCTCTCGTCTCTTCCACCCAGAAAGAGCAAAGAGCAACCATCATATTCATGATAAAATTTATACTTAATGCACCAATGGCCACTATTAAAAATCCCAACCAACCTAACCCAAATTCCGGCCAGCCTAGTACTAAAAAGCCTAATATTCCGCCAATCAATAGATTAATCATCAAGCGGAAAGCCACTTCTCCCAGATAACTGACAAAATGAAAACCAATATAGCTCACAGGACGGATCAGTTTATAAGCGACATCACCGCTTTTGACCTCTTCTTCGATTTTTGCCGACATACTGGGACACGCCATGGTAATGGATTCAGCAAAAATCAAATACCAGATGATTTGTTCGAAGCTGTAACCGGCAATTTGCGGCAACCCTTCTCCATCAAAAGTTGTACTCCACAATTGGATAAAAATATACAAAATGATCACCAGAAAAATCGAACGAACGAGAAAATCCGTGATATAAACCAATTGATTGTTTAGGGTTACCCTGCCCACCGAGACGTATTTTGCGGTTTTTAATAAGATGGTGTTCAACTTACATCTCCCCCTTCAATGGAGCGGGCATAAATATGAGTTATGATCTCCTCCATAGGAGGATCTTCGATGGTTACATCAACAATGCGGTATTGCTTAATAATATAAGCTAACACCGCTTCAATTGTAGTTTGGGATGTGTTCACTGAGAGCTTTAGCCGGGTATCCTTTTGTTTTAACACTACCACCCCGGGTAATAAGAAATCCGCCGCTGCCTCTGACAATTCCAGTCTAATCGTCTTGTGGGTAAGAAAATCGCGTTTGATTGCCGTTACTTTATCATCCAGAACCATTTGTCCATGGTTGATGACAATGGCTCGTTTACAGAGCTGTTCGATATCCCCGGGATCATGTGACGTAAGAAATATGGTGGTACCTTCTTCCCTGTTCATCTCACGGATCAATTCCCTTATCTTCTGTTTTACTACAACATCCAAACCTATGGTGGGTTCATCAAGAAATACAACTTGGGGGCGGTGCATCAAGGCTGCAGCAATTTCACAGCGCATCCGCTCACCCAGTGAAAGCTTTCTTACAGGGGTATGCAGGTAAGGCTCCAATTCGAATCGCTGCACCAAATCATCCCGCCGCAACAAATAATCTTGGCGTTTAATTTCATAAATCCGGCTAACCAACTCAAAGGTGTCTATCGGCGGGAGATGGTACCACATTTGTGATTTCTGGCCAAAGACCGAACCGATGTGGTAGGCTAACTTGTGGAGGTCAATCCAAGGGCAATATCCCAGGACTTCCGCATAGCCTCCTGAGGGATGAAGAATCCCTGTCAGCATCTTGATTGTAGTTGATTTACCCGCGCCGTTTGGCCCGAGAAAAGCAAGAATCTCCCCTTGGTCCACGGAGAAGTTAATCTCTTTGACAGCTTGTTTTTCTAAGTATTTGGGTTTAACGAAAGCTTGCAAACTTCCCCACAGGCCTTGCTGCTTCTGTTTTACTTGAAACGACTTGCTTAATCCTTCGATGCGGATGGTCGACATAAAAGCAGCTCCCTTTCTTTAACCTGTTAAAGCAACAAAGACCCCCGGCAGGTTCGCCTTGTGGGCGGAACTTGCCAGAGGTCTTTTACTCCCTTGGTGTAACGCATAAATTATGCGTTCTGCTTCGCTTGGTTCGATCCGGTTACCCGTCGGCTCCCTAGAAGCACTTCCATCTAATTGCTATATAGTAGCACGGATGCAGGCCGGAAAACAACAACTATTTTCAATATTTGAGGCGAATTTGTTTAGAAATTCTGTGATGCGTGTAAGACTTAAAAGAAGGCATACATACGAATATTATTATAGGCTCTAAGAAAAAAAGGGGAAATAGAATGAGCAAGCTAGTTTTCATGAAAAACTTATCAACCAAAATATCATCCGATTTATCTAATCTATGGAGAAGGCCGGGAACAAAACGAAAGCTGTTAGTGAACTTATTGGTTGGCATTGTTGTTTGTTTAGCCTTATTGGCTTTGATGGTTTCCCTTTGGATCAGTACTTTAAACATTTCCAAGCTGAACAACCCTATGTCCTCTCCCACTTTTATCATGGATAAAAACGGAAAAAAAGTGTCACAATTGTCCTCCACCAAGAGTGAACCTGTACCCATCGCCAAAATCCCAAAACAGCTGCAGCATGCCATTGTTGCGGTTGAAGATCAACGATTTTTCGAACACGCCGGTGTAGACTTAAGGTCGATTGGCCGGGCTTTAGTGACCAATGCCAAATCAGGTTCTTCCCAGGGAGCAAGTACCATTACCCAACAGCTGGCCAAAAATTTGTTCCTTTCCTCCGAGCAAACGTTAAGCCGGAAACTTAAGGAGGCAGCCTACGCTCTAAAAATCGATTTAAGACATAACAAGGAAGAAATTCTTGAACTTTATTTAAATAATATTTATATGGGAGAAGGGCAATGGGGTGTTCAGGCGGCATCCAAAGTATATTTTGGCAAGAATGTGGAGGAACTTAATTTGGAAGAATCGGCCATGCTGGCGGCACTCCCGAAGGCTCCTTCCCATTATTCCCCTCTTAGGCATATGGAGGCTGCGCTGGAACGGCGAAATCTTGTTCTTTCCTTAATGATGGATCAGAAATATATTACTGTGGAGGAGTTTAAGCAAGCCGAGGCCAAGCCGATAGCCTTAAAAAAGGATGAAGGCGAACAGTTAAAAGGCCAATATGCCTCTTATGTTGACCACGTGCTGGAAGAAGCTGAGGATCTTTATGGATACACGGAAGATGAACTTCTCTCAAGCGGTCTGCTTATCTATACGGAGCTTGATCCGATAGTTCAAGAAGCCGCTGAGAAAGTATACAGCAATCCTGAGTTTTTCCCCGTTAGTAAAGATGATCAACTAATCCAAAGCGGGACCGTGATATTGGATCATAAAAACGGCGGGATTCGTGCACTAATTGGTTATCGGGGAAAAGGTGTTTTTCGCGGATTCAATCATGCCACTCAATTAAAACGCCAGCCCGGTTCATCCTTCAAGCCACTGATCGTGTATGGTCCGGCTTTGGAAAAAGGATATACGCCCAATTCCAAATTATATGACGGCGATCTGGACATCAATGGTTATCGTCCGGTAGATTGGGATCACCAAACCCGGGGTGAGGTCACTATGAGCGAAGCTATAAGCCAATCATGGAACATTCCCGCAGTGTGGCTGCTTAACGAGATTGGGATTGATACCGGCATGAATTTTGCCCGAAAAGCAGGTATTCCTCTTACCAAAGAAGATCGAACTTTAGGGATTGCTCTGGGAGGACTATCCACCGGAGTTTCTCCTTTACAGATGGCTCAGGGATTCCAGACCTTCTCCAACTTAGGCGTTATGTTTAAAGCCCATGCCATTATCAAGATCACAACGCGGGACGGTAAAGTTTTAAATCAAGCAAAGCCTGTCCCGGTTCAAGTGACAAGTCCCAAGAATGCCTACACTATGACGCTGCTCTTGGAGAAAGTGGTAACCGTTGGTGTTGGAACGAATGCTAAACTTGACCGCCCTACTGCCGGCAAAACAGGAACCACCGAACTTCCCGATACCAAAGAATTTGCCAATATCGACAGCAAAGGGGTCAAAGATGCTTGGTTCGTGGGGTATACCCCTGAATTAACTGCAGCGGTTTGGGTAGGTTATGACGTAACAGACAGTAATCATTATTTGACAACCTCCGGGGGAAAAGTGCCTTCGGTTATATTCCGTGAAATCCTTACCCTCGCTTTGCAAAATGTGCCTCCTACGCCTTTCATCATTCCTAAAGGAATGAAGGAGGAGAAAAAGAAAGAGCGCAAGGAAGACAAAGGACGCAAAGAAGACCGTGACGACAATAACAATGAGGATGAAGGCGGTGGTGGTGATCGTAAAGGAAGAGGAAAAGGAAAGAGCGATAATTAAAAAGAATACCGTTAACATTAGAAATAATGTTAACGGCATTGAATATTTTATCCTCCTGAGACGGCTTGCAGCACATGTATCCGGTCTCCCGGTTGGAGTGTTATATCCAACCGTTCCATCTGGACGATGTTTTCGCTGTTATAATAGATTAATACGTGTTGGCGTAGATCCCCCTCCTCATTATAAAGGTGCTTACGCAACAACGGATAAGTTTCCAGCATTTTACTCAGGGCATCTTTCAGCTTTTCCGCTTCTACTGAAAATTTTACTTGTCCATTTGTACAATCACTCAACAGGGATGGAACACTTATTTCAATATGCATTTCAGTCCTCCAAAATCCACATTTTCACAGAGAGAATGCGGGATAGTTGACCCGGCAAACGACCCCAATTCTTACCTCTATCAAGGGAGTAGAACACTTCACCTGATGTGGTTCCAAAGTATAAGCCGTAGGGATCCAAGGTATCCACCGTCGCCGCATCACGTAATACATTCACATGCTGCTGTTCATTAGGAACTACATCTCCAATAGGTTCCCAGCGGTCACTGCCTTTAAGCATACCGTAAACCAATAGTTTTCCGTCACGCATCGTGCGTTTCTCACTACTCTCAAGCGGGATTAGAAATGAATCTCCCGTATTTGAAGTACAGATGGGAAAACCAAAAGGATCATTATTAGAAACATTCAACCCGTCTTCAATAGGAAACCAAGAATCTGCCCCATCGGTTGATTTAAAGACACCTCCATGTTCCTGCATGTAAAGAGTATTTGAATCATTCGGATCCAAGGTCATTTTGTGAATGCAATAACCTACTTCATCATAGGGTTGACCGGTTGGCACCCTCCCTAACCCTTTATTACAAGTGATCCATGTCTCCCCGCCATCATCAGTGCGGAAAACTCCTACCGCAGACATGGCTACCCATATCCGATGCGGATTACTTGGATGAATAAGGATAGTGTGTAAACACATCCCCCCTGCCCCCGGAAACCAATTCGGACGACTGGAATGTTTCGTAAGACCCTCTAATTCCCGCCAAGTGGCTCCACGGTCTCTACTAACAAACAAACCAGCCTCTTCTACTCCGGCATAGAGGGTATCCGGCTCGGATGAATGCCCTTTAATGATCTGCCAAATTCGGTTGAGTGAAAACCCGCTTTCTTTTGAGTAACTTGGGCCATCTTCGATTTGGGTCCAACTGCTTCCAAAGTCATCGCTTACCCGAATGGTTGGACCATAAGCAGCATGGGAAGTTCCGGCAAAAATTCTGTTTCCATGTCTGCTATCTCCTAGAACACTGTACACTTCCCAACCAGATAAATATGGACCGCTTAAATTCCAGTTTTGCCGTTCATGGTCCGAAGTATAGAAGAAAAGCCCTTTATTTGTACCAACCAGCAACATCACACGTTTACCCATCTTTTTCCTCCATTAATAAAAATCTTTCAGCGTTGTATTCTAAACAGTAATTCGCCGTTCCCTATTGTTATCCTCTTCTTACAAAAAAGAATAGTTCGACATACCATGGGGCTTAATTTTTAATTATAACATCAACTATGGCACAATGATGCCAACCTTAGGAATTAAATTACATAATATTTGTATTTTCTCCGTGATTCGGGTAGTTATTGCAATGTTATGCTCTAATGGGGACTGATCGTTCCGCACTAATGCATGACTTGCCTTATCTCCATTATTTTTGAATAAATGAGTCAACAATATTGCATAACCAATCGTGATTATCGCAATGCTTCACCATATCTCCCCCGACCAACACTCACTGTTGTATTTTTTAAGACAAACCTCCATTTTGTTTGCTTTTAATATAAATAATATATATTAATGTTTGTGTATAGGCAATTTCGAGATCCTACTAGTCTGCATATATTAAGTTATTGTATAGATTTTATTGAACTATCCCTTTATAATAGAGCGTGTTCATATGATTCTATGAATTATGGAAGGACTTCCAATGTTCAATAAAACAAACATCTACCGTCATCTTTCTTATGCCAGTTATACCCTCTTTTTAATTTTATATTTATGGAAAATCTATCTTTTTAACCAATACACGAATGTTATTTTTATTAACACCCCCTGGTACCAGGGAACGTATGTAATCAGCTTGGGCTGCTTGATATTACTTTCCTTCTGGGTGTTTCTTCTTTCGGGAACGTTCCGGTTTCTCTCCTTAATCGGCATTAATTTGGCCGTTAGCTTTGTGATCTTTGCGGATTTATTATATTTCCGTTATTTCAAGGATTTTATCACCATTCCTGTAATTTTACAGTCCGGACAAGTCAGTTCACTTGGGGACAGTGTTACTAACTTAATTGAAAACACGGATATATACTTTGTGGCAGATTTTGTTTTCTGGCTTCCAATAGGAATTTTTTTATTAATCAGGTTAGGAATGAACAAACTATCTTCCTCTAATGTTCCTTCAAGAGCCAGCAGATTAAGAACAACCGCAGTGGTCTTCTGTATCGGTCTTCTTCTCACCGCCTACCCGCTGCACGTAGCTTCAACCACTTGGGCCAAGGAATTACTGCAAAGAAATTGGTGGAACATGTCAGTTTACAATGCTACAGGGCTATTGGGTTTTCACGGTTATGATGCTTATAAATATACGGGAGAGCATTTGGTAAATAAGAATATTTCCGATGAGGATGCCGAAGAAGCTAAGATGTGGTTTGAGGAACATAGGGCAAAGCAGGTAAAGGACTTGACCTTGTTTGGGGCCGCCCAAGGGAGCAATGTCATTGTTGTACAGGCAGAGGCCTTCCAGAACTTTGCCATCGGCCGGAAGATCAATGGCGAAGAAATTACCCCTAATTTAAATGTTTTACTTAAGGAATCGATGTATTTTAATCACTTTTATCACCAGACAGGACAAGGCCGAACCTCGGATGCCGATTTTCTAACCCATTGCTCATTGCACCCGCTGCCTACCGGTTCTGTTTTTATACGTTATCCGGATAACACCTATGATTGTCTCCCGCAAACCTTGAAGGACAATGGTTATCAAACCGCTGCTTTTCATGCTTATGAACCAAGCTTCTGGAATCGTTATCATGTCTATCCCAACATCGGAATAGACCGTTTCTACAGTGTCAAAGATTACAGTATTAATGAAATTATCGGTTGGTCGCTAAGCGATGAATCTTTCTTTAAACAATCCATTGATAAAATGAACACTTTGCAGACGCCCTATTATTCTTACCTGATTACCTTGTCCAGTCATCATCCTTATAGTATTCAAGAGTATTATAAAAAATTAAACGTGGGCAGCCTTAAAGACAAAATGCTCGGAAACTATATCCAATCTCTTCATTATGTTGACAAAGCTTTAGGAAATTTAGTAGAAAGATTAAAGGCTGACGGTCTCTGGGATACTTCCATTTTCGTATTTTACGGGGATCATGACAATGCGATTGTGGATTATAAGGGCATGGACTATTTTTACGGCAAAGAACAATCTTCACTGGAGCGGGAGCAAGCCCGTAATCAAGTGCCGCTAATCATTCACCTGCCCCATGGTCAGGGTGCCGGCTTGTACGAGCAAGCAGCGGGGCAAATGGATCTATCTCCTGCAATTATGCATTTATTAGGGATTCCGGCAAAAGACAAATACATCATGGGCAGCAATTTATTGCAAAATGACGGGCACAACGTGGTACTTCGTAACGGCAGCTTTACAGACAGCACGGTGTATTATATCGCTTCCCTAGACCATGTATTTGAACACGGGGAGTGTTACGACTTGAGCGATCAACAGAAAACGAACCTGAATGCTTGCAGAAACCAATTTAATAGCGCTAACAAAGAGTTGGAGATTTCGGATCGGGTGATCCTATATAATTTAATCAAAGAGTGGAAGCCCTAATTAATAAGGGGCCTCCACTCTTTATTATTACCAAGTTTGATAACAGTGCGCTAACTATATGAAATAAACTACTTTATATCATCGATAGAAATCTTATATTTCTCTGCCATTTGCCGCAAATAATATTCGACTTGGTCAAAATCACTAATCTTGGCACTAGAAATCATATAGGGTTCTTCTTTTCCTTTAACATGCACTTCGATCGTTCTAATTATTACGACACGAAACAACTTTTTTACGGGCTCTTTGAAAAAGGCCAAACGGTCAATTTTAGTGTATTCTATCTTTTGATCTACAACCGAATGATCAATTTTTAACACCATTTCGCCAATGTCCAGATTTACGTCCACCGCATCAGGCACAAGCAAAACCTCCTTTTCATTGGGTTTTCTCAACATAATCAGCGTCTAATATTAAATATATGGGTTGTAGGTTGTTTTAATGTCGTCTATTATTGAGATTGAGGAATACACATGAAATAATATCGTTTGATATATAGAAAGGTGTGTGTGTCTGGTGGTAAATGATAAGGGAAAGTCATCAACTGGCTTAGATGGGAATGTTGCTGGTCTGCTAAGTTATGCTTTGGGTTTGTTTACAGGAATATTATTTTTGGTATTGGAGAAAAACAGCCGGTTCGTTAAATTTCACGCGATGCAATCCATCCTGATTTCTGCAGTTTTAATAATAATCAACATGATACTTGGGTTTATTCCTATCATTGGCTGGATACTGGGTGTTTTCATTACACCGGTTATTTTTATTCTATGGCTGTTTTTAATGTATCAGGCCTATCAGGGCAAATGGTTTAAACTGCCGATCATTGGGGATGTAGCGGAGAAGCAGGCGGGGATTATGTTCAAATAGGCAGCCATCCTAATGAAGCAATCTAAAGATGCTCTTTCCTGTATTCGGCAAAGAGCATCTTATTCTCATGATTCACATTTCATTTCTTACCCTTCAGCAAGTCTTCAGTCCAGCCTTTTTTCCGTAGATATAAATAAATAATTAACATGGATAGACCTATCCATCCAAGGGCTAATCCATACCCCCACAGCCATTCAATTTCAGGCATATGTTTGAAATTCATCCCCCATATTAGATTACCCAAGCGGGGGAAGGTTTGAAACATGCTTGATTTTTAACCGGCTATTGAAATCCCTCTTTACAATAAGCCTTGGCCTTTCATCGCTCTTTCGAGCACTTCATATCCAAGGAATCCTGCCCCTTCAGCACTAACCCATTCATTTAAGCCTTCCATCTCCATCATGTGACGAATGACGGATTGTGTTGGATCCATAGCAAACAAGAGCTCCGTAAACCGTTGGCCCACGGCATCGTCAAACTCAGGCAGCACCGTAAAGTTGCAATGCGAATACCCCGGGGAGGTCCAAATTCCGTGAATCTCGTTCGTGTTCGCCAACCCTTGCTCCAGCATACGTATCCAAGTGGATTCACCAATAGCTCCGGCATCGGCTTCTCCCTGCTTCAGGGCTCGCAATACTTCATATTCACTCGTTCCGGTATCGCCATGTTTTCCCACATCCATATTAAAACGCAGCAGTTCTATATCTTTTTCAGGATCAATACCGTTTTCCTTCAGAAAATAGTAAGGTAGTATAGCCGCTTGAGCAGAATCTGCACTCCCTAATGCGACTTTCTTGCCTTTTAAATCCTGCAAAGCCTGAATACCTTTATCCGCACGGGCAATGATTTTGGTAGTATAGTCGATGTCGGTATCCCTCATGCCCAATACTTTTGCCCGGCCCCCCAGCTTTCCTTGCAATTGAATGTAGGCCACATTCGTATTCCATCCAATATCAATAAACCCCTTCAATAAGGCGTCTACCTGCGCTTCATAGTTGGAAAACAAGACGTAATCCAAAGGCAACCCGTTTTCTTGATAGTAGGCGCGAATAATATCCCAAATGGCGATGACTTTAGGATCATAAGCAACTGAGCCCAGCAATAATGTGTTCTTCTTAGTCATGGATATACCCCTTGTCCGTATTTTTTTTAAAATAAAGGAAGCCCGGCAACGGATTTTCCAACCCATTCCTTCAGCACCTCGGTAGTCGGGCCCATCACAGAGCCAGCGCGGGCATCGCGTAAATACCGCTCAACAGGCATGCTGCGCAAATAACCTTGTCCACCGCAAACCTGCATGGCCAGATTGGTTACCTTATTTACACTTTCTGATGCGAGTATCTTGGACTGCATTACATTCAAGATAGCACCCTCTTGTCCTTGAACAGCCCCTGCCGCAGCGCTGCGCGTGAAGAGCGAGGAAGCTTCAACCAACCCGTACATCTCCGATAAATAAAACTGGATCGCTTGAATTTCCGCAAGGGCGCGTCCATCGGCATGCTTTCTTGTTTTTGCATGTTCTAGCGCGGCCGTATAAGCCCCTTTGGCTAAACCGTTGTTTACCCCAGCCACTCCTAGAATAAAAGTAGGCGCCACCACTTGGAAGATAAGGCCCAGACCGTCACCTTCAGCACCCACAAGTTGATCCGCCCTTATATGGGCATGATTTAATTCCATAGCAATGCTGTTATTTCCTGATAATCCAATACCCTCCCAAGTTCCTTCGAAGGTTAATCCTTTTGCATCTCGATCTACTATAAACATATCCAAGCCTAAACCCGGTGTGGAAGCATTCGTTAATACAACTAGAAAATCAGCCTTATCCCCGTTAGTAACGAAGCATTTGCGGCCATTAAGCACATAATGGTTATCTTCTTTCTTGGCTTTAATTTCAGGCATGTAGAAATGTGCACCTGTACCCGTCTCACTAAAAGCCAAGGTGCCGATTTTCTGTCCCTCAGCAATAGGCCGTAAATATCGCTCCTGCTGATCTGCAGTTGCTTTCGAAGCTATTACGGCAGTACCGCAGCAGTGCATCAAATAACACATGGCTGTAGAACCGCAAGCTTGAGCGATTAACTCGGTTACAGCGGTTAAATCCTCTAATGTCCCACCTAATCCGCCATGCTCCTTAGAAACCAATAAACCTAATAATCCGGCCTCTCCGAGTTTTTGAAAGGCTTCTTGGGGAAACCTGCGTTGTGCGTCAATTTCTGCGGCTAATGGAGCAATTACTTCTCTGGTAACTTTTGCTGCAGATTGTAGGATCATCGTCATTTGGGGTTTTCTCCTTATATAAGTTAAATTAAGAATTACATAAAATTCGGGGTATGCGCTAAAGAAATTTTCTCAGCTGTTTCCAAGTCAAGTCCAATATGAAGCAATCGCTGAATCCGGTGCTCGTTCATCGTTTCCTTCAACCTGCCCAACCGTTCAAATCCAACCTGCAGCTTTTCGGGACTGCGCCCTCCGCCAGCTATGATCGCCAGAGCTTCCATAAGATGGGTATTCTCACTGCTGCCTACATCGGATAAATAAGTGTTGCGTTCCTCCGAGGCTTGAATAAGTGCATGAATCATATTGGGGTTCTTGCTTAACATATAACGCACATGACCGATTCCATAAGCAACATGGCGGCTTTCATCGATCTTCGCCAGATAAACAATTTTGCGGGTTACCGGATCCGGCGCATATTCTTCAATGTAGCTCAGCAGATCCAAGAAAGTCCCTTCCCCCAGCACATGAAGCAGGAAGGAAGACTTGAAATAATCCTCTTGGATAAACAGGCTGTTAAGGGAACGCTCTGTCAGGACGGAGGAGTATTGCAGCCCGCCGCCGCCAGCCATGGCACGCTTGATAAAAGCTTCAATATGCCTCGCTTCATCCTGAATTAAAGTGGATAGATACATACACACTTCAATATAATGCGGATTAATGCGGGCTATAAACTTGGCCGGAATATAGAGCGCAGAATATTCGTTCTCTGCCAGAAAGGTCATGATCTGGCAGACGGCCCATTCCAATTCTTCCGGCAGATCCGGCAGTTGATCCCATGGAATATCGGTCGTTGCATTCCATTGGCCTTCTTTGGACTGCTCATATAAATCGAGTAAGTTGTCAGCCCAAACTTCATCCTTCCTGTTCAGGGTAAACCCGAAATCAGGCACACCAGATTCTGCTACAGCACCCCGCGGCACAAATCCGATGTACTTTGGCGCTTCATCCAACAGGTGGCCCAGACGCCCTTGAAACCAATCACGAATATCCAGCTTGGCTCCTTTCCGCAACGGAATCCGATGACCCCAATCCGGTTGACCGTTCACGGCAATCTGCTGCTTCTGCAGCAAGAGCCGAAAGTGGTCTCCTCCATCCATAGCATTGAGGAAAGTGGCTTTATGCAGCTTACACCACCCTCTCAAATCATCCTTTACATGAGGGTTTGTGCTGACTACTTCCAGAACCTCCCCTTTATCCAGATGCTCCATGGCATTCTTCACAAGAAGAAACAGCTCGGATCCGCTTGGCATATTGCCTAATTCCAGCCTTCTGTCAGGCGTTATTCCCCGAATATCTACCTGATCGTTGGACACTTGCAACACATCGCTTCCTCAAAGAATATTTGATAGTTCTGCTATTTGGTTAATCATCATTTCCGTCGCTTCGTCTATGTTGTTGCAGCGGAAAGTAATCCGTTCCCCGGTAAAGTTCTCAATTGCATTCTTGTACCGGGGGTCATAGTGGTGCTCTAACAATAAATATACGGCTTCAGCAAAACGATCCGCATACAGGTGTTTTTCAATCTCTGCAGCGATTGGGGTATGAATTCGTTTTTTGATATATTGAAAGGCCTGGATACACGCCTCTTTCTGTTCTTGAGGCCGGTAATCTTCGAGTATATGTTTCACCCGTTCCTCCATCGGCAATTCAATAAACAACTGGATACCATTTTCCTTGGCATGAAACAAAAATTCGGGCATAACGGTTTTACCTATTCTTTTACTTTCGGCTTCCATCAGCAGATAAGGCGATTCGCTCCATTTCAACAGATCTTGCAATAGCAACGACTCAAACGTTTTCTGGTTATGAGCCTTAAGCCCAATGTGGCCAAATATGGATCCCCGATGAGCCGCCAGACCCTCCAGATCCAAAACAGGATACCTAAGCTCTTTAAGCCGAAGCAGCAAAGCGGTTTTCCCGGATCCGGTATTTCCGTTAATTACATAGACTTTAGGACGCAGGACATACGTCTCCAAAGTATCAACAACCCATTTGCGGTAAGCCCGAATCCCCCCGTTTAACCGATACACATGAATGTCCATAAGCGAAAGAACAGTCGCTGTCGTCTTACTGCGCATGCCTCCACGCCAACAATACACTACCTTGCGTGATTCAATTCGCCCGAA
>DASWUO010000060.1:0-3265 GCA_036401615.1 Bacilli bacterium
ATGATCACAACGTCTGTTTGTGTCACATTGCCGATCTTCATGCCCTCCATCCATAGATTAGGACTTTTTATTCGACGGCGAACGAGGGATACATTCGTTCCGATTGACTCCGTAAAACCTTCTTTAGGACCGCGAATGACCACCTGCGAAGACGGTTCCTCAACGCTCCTCGATTTCCCCCCTCTCGTGTTGCCGTTGATGGCTTTCGCCCAACCGTTAACCAAGATGACCGTATCTCCGGACAAAATGGATAACATGAGTCCATTCCAATCCTTAGTGACCTTTATTTCTCCTATGGCCAAAGCATTATCTTTAATAAAATCAAAGACATTCTTATCCGCTGCCTTATTTCTGAAAGTCTCCCCAGCAATATCGATCATCAATGAACGCATAACAAAGTCATCAACCAACTTCTTGTCGATCATATTGTCGATAAATACAACGGCAACTTGAACCTGCGGGCTTCCAATCGCAAATTCCCGGATAACAACATCAGGACTGTTTCCAACCTCCTGTTTTATCCGATTAAGATTGGTTTTTAAATCATGGTGCAAGGGGGGGATGCTTGTATTCCTGGCCATTTCTTCATTTTTGCTTCGGTTTAACCCGTCCGTTTTTTTACGGAATTTATTCCATAAGGACATGTTCATCCCCCTCTATGTATTATCACCAGTATTACCCATAATCTGGTGAGATTAGACCAAGAAACCAGGACGATTAAAATGAGCGATTGCCTCTGTTTTTTGAATAGCCCCAAACAGAAAAAAAGCCATTCTTCATGTGATCATTCACAAAAAGAATGGCTTTTTTTTATCGTGTACTCCAATGGGCTACAAACGAATCATTTTCTCATACAACGAAATATACTGCTTAGCCGATTTGTTCCAACCATAGTCTACTTTGTTAATGTTCTTAATGATTGCCGACCAAACTTCATCGTTCTTGTATAATTCCAGTGCGGCCTTGATCGTAAAAAACATTTCATGTGCATTATAGTTCGTAAAACTAAAACCGGTCCCTTCACCTGTAAATTTGTTATAAGGCTGGACCGTATCCTTCAATCCCCCCGTTTCCCTCACGATCGGCAAGGTACGGTAACGCAGCGCCAACAGCTGGCCAATCCCGCAGGGCTCAAAGTGGGACGGCATCAGGAACAAATCCGAAGCGGCATAAATTTTGCGGGCAAGTCCATCATTAAACCAGATGTGGGCAGATACTTTATCGGGATATCGGTATGCTGCATCCTTAAATAACTCCTCGTATTTGCGCTCTCCTGTACCTAAGACAATTAACTGCACATCCAATAAGAGCAATTCATCCAAGATACGCTCGATCAAATCCAACCCTTTTTGCTGAACCAATCGGGTTACTATTCCTATTAAAGGTACATCCTTGCGTACCGGAAGATTGTACTCCCGCTGCAGGCCAAGCTTATTTTCCCTCTTCTTGACCAAAGAATTGCGATAATTCATATAAATGCTCGAATCAGTCATCGGATCATATAGTTCGTTATCAATCCCGTTAATAATTCCATGGATTTGGCCGCTTCGTTTTCGCAAAACACCGTCTAAATTCTCTCCATATTCAGCCGTTTGAATTTCGCGGGCATACGTTTTACTAACCGTAGTGATGAGATCAGCATAGACCAATCCCCCCTTCAAGCAGCTTCCATTCCCATGGTGTTCCAATCCGTCAAGCGAAAACAAATCATCCCCCAGACTAAATACGTCCTTCAACAATTCCCGGTCAAATATCCCCTGATATTTCAAGTTATGTATCGTAAACATAGTCTTGATTGGTTGATAGGTTTGATCCCAAGCAAAATGGGTTTTCAACAAAACTGGAATCATTCCGGTTTGCCAATCATGGCAGTGAATAACTTCCGGCACAAAATCCAAGAAAGGCAATACCTCTAAGACTGCCCGGCCGAAAAAGGCATACCGCTCTGCTTCATCCCCGTATCCATACAAACCTCTTCTTCGGAAATAAAATTCATTATCAATAAAATAAAAGAGGATGCCGTCCACTTCCAACCTCTGAAGCCCGCAATATTGCTTCCTGTACCCAAGAGAAACCGTTTGAGTATGAATGGTTTCCATCTTGTTTTTATAAATATCTGGAATGTCTTCGTACTTAGGCATGATGACCCGGACCTCGGCACCTTGCTTGATGAGCTCTTTAGGCAGTGAACCTATGACATCGGCCAATCCCCCTGTTTTCACAAAAGGCACCGCCTCCGATGCGGCAAAAAGCACTTTCATCTGAATCACCCTCCTGTTAACAGCTTAAATTGTTCGGTTCTTGGCAATGATAAAAGGCGCCAGTTTCTCACCTTTTACTGACCTGTCCTTGTTTACGATTACATCTTTATCCAGTATGGCATTTTCCAATGAAGAGTTTTCCTGCACGATACAGTTCTGCATGATGATACTATTCTTCACGTGGACACCCTTATCGATCCTGACCCCGCGGAATAGAATGCAATTTTCTACCTTCCCCTCAATGATGCAGCCGTTGGCGATTAAAGAATTATGAACTTCCGCATGAGCTGCGTATCTGGCTGGCGGTTCATCTTTGATTTTGGTATAAATTAAGCCTTTACTGTAGAATAGATCCTTCCAAACGTCTGCATTCAATAGATTCATGCTGTGATTATAGTAACTCTGAACGGTATTAATAATGCCAAGATATCCTTTATATTGATAGCCGAAAATTTTCAAATTGTGTATGTTCTTCATAATGGCATCCCTGACAAAGTGGTCATAACCCTGTCCCAACGAAGTTTCTACCATGTCTAGCAGCAAATCTTTCTTAATTAAATAAATTTCCATCGATACTTTATTGCCGCGCAAGCTGCCTAATTGATCCTCAATTACGCTGACACTGCCATCTTCCCGAATGGCCACTCTCCTGAATTTGGAGTCCGTAGGTTGATCCATCTCTTTGTATACCATCGTAATGTCGGCTTCCGTCTGCATATGGAAATCCATAACCTCATTCAGGTCAATATTGCATACCATGTGGCTGCGGGAAATCATCACATATTCTTGTTTGCCGCGGTATAAATAATCGCGTTGGCAATAAAGTTGAAACAGATCGCCTCTGGCATGTTCTTTGGGCTCATCCAATACGGAAGGAAGGATAAACAACCCCCCGCGTTTGCGGTCTAAATCCCACTCGTCTCCGGAACCCAGATGATCCATAAGGGAACGGTATTTGTGGTAAGTTAACACGGCTACGTCTTTGATGCCTGAATTGACCATAT
>DASWUO010000061.1:0-2159 GCA_036401615.1 Bacilli bacterium
TTTAGAGCCCCGCAATTTTGCCGCTTCAAATCCGATCCCGATCTCACAGCCTTTAAAAGCATTAATCGATAATACAGCTTGTGCAATACGGCCATCCAATTTACGATCCCACTGTACGTAGCTTCCCAAGCCCACAGGAACACCTTCAACTATAACTTCTACCACACCGCCGACAGTATCCCCGTCAAGTTTGGTTTGGTCTATCAAAGCAATCATCTTGGACTCTGCCTCTTTATCAACAACACGTACCGGAGATTCTTCCGTAATTCGTTTAAGTTCATCGAGTGGAAGTTCAACCCGATTTGCTTCAATTTCGCCGATTCTTATCACTTGACCTGCTACTTTAATCCCAAACTCCGCAAGCAGCTGGCAGGCAATCGCACCGCAAGCAACACGTGCTGCGGTCTCTCTGGCGCTTGAACGCTCCAATACATTGCGCAGGTCTTTAAGGTTGTATTTCAATCCGCCATTCAAATCAGCATGACCCGGCCGGGGACGGTGGACTCTGCGTTTCTCCTCGTCACTGCCTTCGATAGATTCAATGTTCATCACTGTAGTCCAATGCTTCCAATCATTATTCTCAATGACTAAGGCAATAGGCGCCCCGGTTGTGCAACCGTGTCTAACGCCGCCCAACACTTGAGCGGTATCTTTCTCAATCTGCATGCGCCGTCCGCGCCCATGGCCTTTCTGCCGGCGGTGCAGCTGAAAATTGAGCTCTTCAAATGAAAACTTCATATTGCTGGGAATTCCTTCAATAATAGCGGTCAATTGCGGTCCATGTGTTTCTCCGGCTGTAAGATACCTCACTTTATGTTTCCCCCTAATTCTATAAGTGCGTGTTAACACGCTTTATATCTTGTATGTAGTCCTCAATCCTTTGCTAATTATAGTATAGCCGTGTTCTTTTGACAAGAAAATACACGTTACCGTGAACGAAAGTTCAGCGATAACGTGTTGGCAATTGAGAATGTTAGAGTATTTTATTTACTGATCAGTAAAGGTTTTGTATACAGCCTCTCCGGCTCTTCCATCTTTGGATCATTGATCATCCCAATAATCAGTCTGGAATCCACCCCTAAGATCTGGGCGCATTCCTGAATGGTAATAAACCCTCTTCGATAGGCTGTGATGACCTTCCTCTTATCCATAGTACACCCTCCAAGCTGTTGTTACCCTTAGTATAGCAATCTTTGGAAAGGGTTATACGCTTTCGTGTTTTCTTTTTCGATAATAGAAGATATCTGCCGATTCCAAATCAAATTTCTCAGGGGAAAATATTTGCTCGGTACTGCCAACAAAGAGAATACCTCCAGGCCTTAGAGCTTGGGAAAATTTCATATAAAGCTTTTGTTTGGCTTCTTCGGTAAAATAAATCATCACATTGCGGCAAATGATTAAATCAAAATTACTGCCGAAATGATCGTTTAGCAAATTGCCTTTGCGAAAGTGAATCGCTTTTCTTAACTCATTGGTTACTGTAAAATTTAGTCCATTCTGTTGAAAGTACAGTTTTGCATAATCCGGAGGGACATCCTTTAAAGAGCGTTCAAGATATATGGCCTTAGCCGCCTTCTCCAAGGCTCCCTCGTCAATGTCGGATGCCTCTATTCTGGCCTCGGATAAAACCTTCATGTGCGCTAGAATCATTGCTAACGAATAAGGTTCTTCCCCAGTTGAACAGGCGGCGCTCCAGCACTTCAACCTGCGGTTGGAAGACAACAACTGGGGGATAAACTTCTGTTCCAGCACTTCCCAACGATTAGGGTTCCGCCAAAACTCCGAAACATTGATGGTCATGCGATCAAGAAATTCATAAAATAAACTTTTGTCCTTCATCATCTCTTCAAAGTAAATGACAAACTTGTGGTAGCCGTTCTTATTCATCAAGGATGTCAGCCTTCGTTTCATCTGGGCTTCCTTATACTGGCTGAGATCTATTGAAGTTGCCGCGTTCACCTTCTGGATAAATGCCGCAAAATCCTGGTCCTCCATCCTCTACCACACTCCTAAACGTTCCAAAAAAACTAGATCCAAACTTGTACGGCTTGTTCATAATCAAGAATTTCTTCCGGTTTGAAAAAGTTGTCGATTTCCCGCTTTGCGCTCTCGGGTGAATCAGATCCATGAATCAGGTTCATTCCCGTATGTACAGCATA
>DASWUO010000062.1:0-2796 GCA_036401615.1 Bacilli bacterium
GGAGCCTCACAGACAGTAAATTGTATCTATACGCACCTCCGTGGTTTTCCGGAACTGCAAAATTTTTCAATACGGCTGTTTGGGGAAGTAAGGTAGGAACTGAACTCAATGGTACGGGGAGCATTACATTGCAGTCGTATAACGAGAATCCGATCAATGTGCCGTCCGTTCGGGAAACGCTAACCCAGGTTGGCGGTACGATGAGAGTAGATGGAGCCGTCCTGCGTTCAAGCCCTAATCAGGTCAGGCTTGCATCAACTATTACAGACGCAGCTATCTACGGCAGCATCGGTTTCGGCAGCTTCGGTGTCAATAATGAGAAAGGCGATCCAGATGTTTGGATGAACGTCAAGCATTAGATGTTAGATGAACATAAGTATTAAAAGAAGGATTGAATACATTAAAGCAGGCCATCCGTCAAAACGGATGGCCTGCTTTCTGGTCGCCCGGCTTGGACGCTACCTATAAGGTAAGGTTTATTGTTCAAGAAGTTAGATAAACACGTTGTATTCCTGACTAAACCCACCACATATCTCCCAAGGGTTCCTTGATCATGACCTGCTGCAGATTGCTCACTGCCTTGGAAAACCCTTCGTCTACCGACATCAGGCCATCCTCATGTTCAATACTTACTACATAATCATAACCCACCAACCGCAGGGCGCTCATAATATCCGCCCACGTCTTCAGATCATGGCCATACCCCACGGTACGGAACTGCCAAGCACGGTCAAGCATCTTTGCATAGGACTGCATATCCGTAACACCGTGGATATTGACATTAATCGGGTCGATGGAGGTGTCCTTCGCATGGAAATGGTGGATAGCTCCTACTTTCCCCAGAACCATCACCGCTTGAACCGGATCAATGCCCTGCCACCACATGTGGCTTGGGTCGAGGTTAGCTCCGATGACATCGCCGGCTGCTTCCCGTAAACGGAGAAGGGTGGCAGGAGTATGTACGGAGAACCCTCCATGAAGCTCCAACGCGATCTTCACACCGCGGTCACTGGCATATTTACCGGTTTCGGTCCAATAGGGAATCACTTTATTCTCCCATTGCCATTTCAGGATATCCTGATAATCATTAGGCCAAGGAGCTACTGGCCAGTTAGGGTATTTCGCACCTTCATGATCACCCGGGCAACCCGAGAAAGTGGTTACTACGGAAACACCCAGCTTCTGGGCCAAATCAACGGTTCGAATAAAATCATCGTGGAAGGATTGGGCTATCTCTTTCTGCGGGTGAAGCGGATTACCGTGACAGCTTAACGAGCTAATAATCAGCCCGCGGGAATCAATCGCATGCTTAAATGCCCTAAGTTTGTTTTCATCGCTCAATAAAGCGGCCGGATCACAATGACTGTTTCCCGGATAGCCGCCTGCTCCGATTTCCACTGCTTTCAAACCCTTGGATACGATGATATCCAACGCTTCTTCCAACGGCTTATTGCCGAACAAAACTGCAAAAACACCTAACTTCATTACTGCACCTCCATAAAATCTATGTACTTTGTGTAACGGTTAAAACTAAACAGATTATATCATATTGTTTTTTTCTGGTACACTATAGGGGAAGTATTTTTAGGCAAAATGAAATATTATGTTACCACTGGGGGCTGTGACTTTAATGAAACAACGAATAGCAAGACAAGAAGTGGAGCTGCTCGCTCCGGCCGGGGATTGGGATTGCATGAAGGCGGCGGTGGCGAATGGGGCGAATGCGGTTTATTTTGGCGTGGAGAAGTTTAATGCGCGGGCTAGAGGGAAGAATTTCCTGATGGCGGAGCTGCCGGAAGTGATGTCTTTTCTGCATACGTACGGGGTTCAAGGGTTTCTGACTTTTAATATATTGGTTTTTGAAAATGAATTGGCGGATGCCAAACAGCTGGTTGATGCGTGTATTGACGCTGGAGTGGATGCTGTTATCGTTCAAGATCTGGGTCTGGTTCGAATGATTCGTGAGATCTCGCCGGACTTTCCCATTCACGGTTCTACTCAAATGACCATTACTTCATCGGAAGCGGTAGAGTTCACGAAGCCCTTCAACATTGAACGGGTGGTGTTGGGCCGGGAAAATAACCTCAAACAAATTAAAATGATTGGCGATCAAGCGAAGCTGCCGATGGAGGTGTTTGTTCACGGGGCGTTGTGTGTTTCCTATTCGGGTCAGTGTTTGACTTCGGAGATGTGGGGCGGGCGTTCGGCCAATCGCGGGGAATGTGCCCAGGCTTGCCGGCTTCCTTATGATTTAATGGTCGACGGGGTGGAGAAGCCGATGGGGGATGTCACTTATCTGTTGTCGCCCAAGGACTTGGCTGCACTGGAAATTGTACCGGAATTGATCGAAGCGGGGGTAACTTCTTTTAAAATTGAGGGTCGGTTGAAGAGCCCCGAATATGTAGCGAATGTGGTAAGCAAGTACCGCAAAGCGATTGACCGTTATTATGGCGGGTTGACGGAAGGCCCTGATCGGGAAGAACTGCAGGAGCTGCAGCAGAGCTTTTCGCGTGGATTTACCTATGGTTTTTTCAAAGGAACGAATAATAAACAGCTGGTGGAAGGCACTTTTCCGAAAAGCAGAGGCGTTTACCTTGGGACGGTTAAGCAGATTTTGGCGGATGGGGTGATCTGTGACCTTGAGGCGAAACTGAAACGCGGCGATGGCATTGTGTTTGATGCCGGCGATCCAACCAAGAAGGAAGAAGGCGGACGGGTCTATGATATTCGCATTAAAGGCCGGAAAATTGAAGGGGAAGCAGCAGATGGTTTAATTGAAATTGTTGCAGGGCGAAA
>DASWUO010000063.1:0-1615 GCA_036401615.1 Bacilli bacterium
TTTCAGAACCTATGTAACGGCTCACATTAGCGGAAAATTCACGGTGATTCGGGGTAAAGGATGCCATCTCTGCAACAATACAGGCTATCATGGCCGCCTTGCTATTCAAGAAGTATTGGAGATCGATAAAGCATTAAAGGAGTTAATCCTTAAATCTATGCCGCCGCTTGAGCTTGAACAGTATCTAAAGGAGAAGGAATTCAAATCAATGCTGTATGATGGATTGTTGAAAGCGCGCGAAGGAATTACCACTGTGGAGGAGGTGCTGAGAGTTGTCTAAAGAGACTAAGGTTATGGCTTATCGAATACTGATTGTCGACGATACCGCTTTTATGCGCAAGATGGCTGCGGATTGTCTAATCCAACATGGTCACTCGGTAATAGGTGAGGCAGTAAACGGCAGGGACGGGATCGAGAAATACAAGGAGCTGCAGCCGGATATCGTGATGATGGACCTGAACATGCCGGAAATGAATGGAATTGAAGCGATTAAAGAAATTCTGCACATCAACCCCTTGGCCGTTGTATTGGTGTGTTCTGCAAGTAATGAGCAGGAGCATATTTCCGATGCTCTTAAGGCGGGTGCCAAAGGTTATTTGACCAAACCGTTTAATTCAGACCGGCTAATCGAAGTGATTCGTAAATATGCAGAACCCCACCTTGAATTACATGAAACTGTCGATCCATTATCGGAAGAACTAATTCTGGCAGTGGAGGCCCCCCCGGTTGAAATCCCGGCAAGTAATCATAAAGAAGAGGTGAAACCCTTGAATCCCAATAAAGTGAACCGAACAAACTTTGTCACCAGTTATATGTGTAATTGGCATGAAGAAATAAATGGCGAAACCAACCATTATTCCGTAATTTGCTCCGAGAAAGAAGATAAGATCTTGATCGAAATGAACGACGGCCACCATGAGAAACAAGCTGTTCAGTTAACCTTCGATGGATTTCGCCAGCTTCATGATTGGCTTGAGAGCCATTGTCACTTTATCAAGGATTGAAGAATCAGCACTATTATTTCGGTCATAACTATTTCCACTACACCCCCAATATCTTTTTTCTGCCAAAGAAAACGCGGGGTGTTTTGCTGCGGTAACAAAAGCCTACTCCGGTGAATATAATGGCGAAAAAAGGATGATCCCCTTGAATGGAATCCAACTTCCTGTCAGCGTAAGGACCTATCAAATCACCAAACCCAAATTAAGCATTCTATACCCTGTTATTGTGGAACTGCCAAATCCTCAAGTTCAGCAGAAAATAAACCAAACCATCCTGAATGAAGTATATAAACTTCTTCAGACCCAAGGATATGGACAGAATCCTATGACCGAATCAACCGGTTACTATGAAATCAAAAGCAATGAACGGGGAATATTCAGTTTATCCCTGTTTAACTATTCCTTTTCCGGCGGAGCTCATGGATTGACTTTACAAAAATCGCTTACTTTCAATACAGAAACCGGAAAACTATACCCTTTGCAGGAGTTGTTTAAACCCGGCAGTGATTATATTTCCAGATTATCAATGATAGTTAAGGAACAAATTAAGCGACGGGATATCCCTCTATTGGTGGAATTTAATCAAATCCGGCCTGATCAAGACTTTTATATTG
>DASWUO010000064.1:0-3549 GCA_036401615.1 Bacilli bacterium
ACCCTGCCCGAGCAGATCTATGAGAATCAGAAAACCAATGGGAAATCAGAGCTCTGGCTCGCACCCAAACGGGGACATGAAACGATCTTCCGCAGACAACCCCAAGAATACCTTAAACGCTCTTTCGCATTTCTGAAAGCATCATCTTCTTATTAAGGAAAGGAACTCGGAGCGAAGCGCGGCATCGGTGCGGAAATGGCCGCGAACCGCAGAGGTCACGGTTTCGCTTCCTTCTTTCTTGACGCCTCTGGCACACATGCACAAATGCTTGCCTTCTACTACGACCATGATGCCATTAGGCTGCAGCACCTCGTCCAAAATGTCGGCAATTTCCGATGTAACACGTTCTTGAACTTGCAGTTTGCGGGTAATGGCATCAACTAATCGGGCAAATTTGCTTAAACCGGCTATTTTGCCGCTTGGAAGATACCCGATATGCACCTGCCCAAAGAAAGGCGCCATATGGTGTTCACACTGGCTGTAATACGTAATATCCTTCACAATAACCAGTTCTTCATGCTGTTCATCAAAGGTAACTCCCAGCATATCCCGGGGATTCACACTATAACCGGCAAATATCTCTTCATACATTCGGGTCACCCGCGCGGGCGTATCCAATAACCCCTCACGTTCAGGATCTTCGCCGATCAACCTAAGGATCTCTTTAATGTGTTCTTCAACCCGTGCGCGATTCTGTACAACATTATTATTGGTATAATCTTTAGTTCCCGACATGTAATATTCCCCCTGTTTTCCCCCGCTGTTGGCAAATCTCCTTTCTTCATTGTAAAATCTATTTAAACTTCTGCCGTTTCATCATTTGCTGTGCTTTATTCATCTGCTGCTTATTCATGTTATAGCCCATTTTCTTAGCCATTTCTTGCAGCATCTCGGGGTTGTTCTGCATATTCTCAATCTGCTTGCGCAAGTAATATACGCCAATAAAAAAACCGCCTACCAAGCCGGCAACCAGTGTTACTATCGGTATTGCTATATCATACCATTCCATCTTTAGAGCACTCCCTATCTTTAAGTTATAATCGTCCTAATGATATCATTTCCCCACAGAGGAAACAAATCTCTTACAATACCATATCTATAAAAAGAGTCGTATGTTTAGCCAAATCAATCTCTTTGACAATTAATTCATGCCCTGGATCTTCCTTGACAATCCTGACGATCGGCCTCCCCGGCAATCCTCTATGCTGCCCGACGACTAGTCCCACTTCATGATTGGACAACTTTACCGAGATACCCGTAGGATAAATTGAAACTGTATTCAGGAATTGAACGAGCAGGTCTTTATCAATTTGTTGACCCGCCATGGACATCATTAATTCGCACGCTTCATGCGGCAGCATTGGAGTTTCCTTGGATGAATCAAACAATAAATTATCATATAAATTAGCTATGGCTGTAATCTTGGCGTAAAGATGAATTTGGTCTGCTTCCAGCCCCCTCGGGATACCTTTTCCATCAAGCGATTCATGATGCTGAAAAGCTACATGGGCAATCATTAAACTAAACTCCCGTTTTAATTTAAGAATTTCAAAACCTCTCCAGGTATGATGTTTTTTCAAATCTTTTAAATTCTCTTCGTTTTCTCCCCCTACTTTGCCAACATCATGCAGAAGCGCCCCGATAGCCAATTCTTTGAGTTGATTATAAGGTATATTAAGGTTGATTCCAATTAAAGTTGCCATGGTGGCTACATTTAATGCATGCACATACATCATATTATCTACAGTTCTTATATCGGTCAGATGAAGCAGAACCTCTTTGTTGCGCATAACATCATCAATCAGGCTGTCCATATTTATACTGATATTCTTGGTATTTAACTCTTTACCCGACCTTATCGTTTCAAACGTTTCCCCGATTTGTTTCATGACAGCCCGCTTGGTTTCTTCCGATACCATATCAATAATAACGACATCGTTAAAATTCGGATCTTTCATATACAACATCGTGACACCAATTCTGCGCAGCGTGCTGATCATAAATACCGTCAATTGTACACCGGCTGCGAGCAATACCGTTCCATTGGCGGAATAGATGGTTTTGCCCAGGAGCTGTCCGGGTTCTACTGCATCCAGATTAATGTATCTCATATTTCACCTGCATTATCTAGCGGCTTTATTACTTTCATCGAAATCGCTCCAAGTCGATCAATATGATATTATTGTATCATAAATTTTGTGTATATTGGCGTTGGAGTTTTGATAATTCCAAGCGAACGGAATCGTCTTGCTCCTGCTTTTCGGCTTTGTGCAGGGTTTCGAGCACTTCTTGTCCTCCAATCTTGCACAAGGCCCAAGCAGCGGTTGCCCTGATAACCGGTCTATTGTCCTCTAATAAGAGGTTTACCAGTAACGGTACTGCACTCTCGTCTTTGAAATGGCCTAAGGCGATGATGGCATTGCGTTGAATGGGATTCTTCCCGCGCCACGAGGCTGCGATATGACCGTATTGCTGCTCGAATTTCTTATTGCTTAAGGTAAGCAGCGGCTTTAATAAGGGTTTAACCAGATCCGGGTCAGGCTGCAAATCAGGCTGGTGCGTCCAGTTCTTCCCTTTATTCTTGGGACAGACCACTTGGCAAGTATCACATCCATACAGCCGGTTTCCGATTTTCTCCTTATTAGTATCCGAAACAAATCCTTTGGTTTGGGTAATAAAAGAAATGCAGAGATTGGAATCGAGCTGTCCTGGACCTACCAATGCACCGGTAGGACAAGCATCGATACAGAGAGTGCACTCGCCGCAGTCCTCGGTGACGGGTGTGTCCGGAGGAAAAGCAATATCCGTAATCATTTCCCCGAGATATACCCATGAGCCCCATTCGGGTGTTATAATAGCGCAGTTTTTGGCGCTCCAGCCAATTCCGGCTCTCTCCGCTACAGCCCTGTCTGCCAATACTCCGGTATCCACCATGCTTTCCATACGGGCGTCAGGCAGCCGTTCCCTGATAAACTCCTCCAGCCGATGCAACCTCTGCCTCAGCACTTGATGATAATCCTCACCCCAGGAGGATCGGGAAATAATCCCGCGGTAAGCACCTTTTTCCGACTTGGGCGGATCCTTAAGTTTAGACGGGTAAGCTACAGCTATGGAAATAATTGATCTGGGTTTACCAAGCTTAAGCTCGGGATAAATCCTCTTATCTATATCAGGTTCTTCAAATCCGGATTCTCTGCCCAACCTTCGATGCCTTATTAATATATCCTTCAATTCCAAGAAAGGGTCTGCCGAAGCAAACCCGATCTTATCAATGCCTAAGGAAGATATAGCACCTTGAATCTCCTCCTTGAGCTGCTGCAGATTTTGGTGACGGGAAATATCCATCGATAAAGACATGTAAGATTCACCCCAGATCTGGCGGAACTATTTTTAAAAGCAAAAACGGCTATAGGCTCTTCCAGTGTTGAACAGGCCATAGGATGAACTGGGCTTTCCCCTTGATTCTATCGGAGGGAACAGCGCCAAAGGACCGGCTGTCTTTGCTTTCATCTTGATGCCGATTATCCCCCATGACATAATAATGATCCG
>DASWUO010000065.1:0-5631 GCA_036401615.1 Bacilli bacterium
GAAAATCATCCAAATCAATTTGCGGTTGAACCCGATAGTGATGATCCATTAACAATTCAGGCGGCAATCATCATTCAAGAACAAGCTTACGAATTCATAAGCTTAAAGCGCCTTGCTGATTCCTTGGGACTTAATCCAGTACAGTTTACCAGAAGGTTTCAATCCGCTTATCATATAACTCCTTCTCAATACTTGAAGAATATTCGTATGCACAGAGCAAGAAGCTTACTGACCGAAACCGATTTAACGTTAGATCAGATTGCCGGACGCTGCGGTTACGAAAACGGCTTTTATCTCAGCCGCGTTTTTTCCCAAACGATGAAAATGAGTCCCTCACAATATCGAAGGACTCATCAGGTTTAGTTATTGTTCATGGCTCTGCCGCTTACGATTTGGATCGTATTTCGCAAATCAAAACTGCTTATCTAATTAATTCACACTTACATTGTCTACGCCAACAGTTTGTTTGTACGTTCTTACCCCGATTTTTCCGCTAGCCAAACTGCTGTCCGAAGCAGAAACTTTCTGGGTTCCGTTGACATAACCCGTTAACGTCGAACCGCTCAACACCAACTTCAATGTGTAAGTACTACCGCTTGAAACGGTTTGCGTCGCTTCTGTCAACAATGTGAAAGTACCGGCTACTTTTTTGTACAACTGCACTTTACCCGAATTATGGAGCCTTAACATATAATAGTTGTTACTGTCGGTATAACGTGCTAAGATACCAGACGCTGCGTTAGTCACATTGTCATAGAGCTTGAGATCCGCTTGTGCCGTGTAGTCGGTCCATGTCCCAATACCGGCATACGTCAATCCTTCGCCGCCAGTAGCTGTTTGCTTGTACAATTTCGAGACGTCTGTCACAACCCCCCACGTACCGTTCACTGCCGTCCAACCGCAGGCATCCCCATCTTCAAAATCGTCAAACAACAAATATCCCAAAGGAGGTGTAGGTAATGAGCATGACGGCGGCGGCGTGCAAGTTCCATCATACCTGCCGTAATACAAAGACAAATTTGTAATATCCACCAGATACAAAATATCTATCCCATTTGCATTCCTCTCGACTGATAGCCGCTCAATCGGTTTGCCGGGTGCTAGCGAACACGACACCCAACTGGTTCCCTTGGTTGCAGCGAAGGCTCTATCCGTTCCAGTAGCTAGAACATAATATACCCGCGCTTGTGTTCCAGTCCAGGTGATATCAATCGCCGCCTTGGTTTGACTGGTTGAGTAGACTGTTTCCCTACTCCATGCTCCGCTATTAACAGAAGCATATCTGACTTCAAAGTTGCTTCCGCTACTGGGGGAACGATAGCGATAAGCCACTTTAGGGCTATTTGAACTGTCAAAAGTCAGCTTTGCACTTTGTGAACCGGGTCCACCAGGATCGGCGTTATTGGGATCATATTGATATTGTTCGGTACCTTCAAGAGGCTGGATTTTGTCAGCTGTCGAAGTGGTTACCGGCACACTTACAACATTGCCGGCCGCATTATAAAACTGACCAGTAGAAGGAACGTATTTCAAGTATGAAAGTTCGTGTCTTAACGCACTTGACGGATAGGCTGACCACTCAAATAAAATGTGAACACCTCCATTTGCATCCACTTGGACATCATCCGGATAGACGGATCTATCTGCTTCGGAAGCAAAAATAGCGACTCTGCTCCAAATATTTGCTGCATTATCCCATCTATACAACCTGCCGCTTTGCCTGTCGCTTTCCCCCGCTCTGATGATTAAATATACATCGCCGTTAGGGGCTACAGTCACATTGGGATACGTAAACTTTAAAGTGGAATCCGGCATATCCGAGGAATGATTTTGTGGATTTCCATCTACAGTATCAGAACGAAAGTAACGCCATGAGTCACCATGCATGGATGCGAACACATGGAAATAACCATCGCCGTCTCTAGCTATAGAAGGCTGATTATGCCCGAGATCATCGATATATTCAGCTTGGGAAGATCCGTCCATAACTGGAAGTTTAATCCAAGACCCCAAATTGTCTCTTCTGGCTATAGCCACCTTATGCGTACCCGCTGTGCTTCCTGGCTCGTTGAACGCCATATACGCATATTCACTGGTTGTACCATATGTTTCTAGTGGACTCCACCAAGCGGCTTGATTGGAAGAATCTATCGAATAGGGAACTAAAGTCAAATTTGCAGAAGCACTTCCCAAATTAGGCAAAAGCATAATACATAAAACGCTTAGAATAAAGAGTAATTTAATTTTTCCTTTAATCATTTGGTTTACACCTCCAATAATAATAACTAGCCTACACTTTAGAAAATAGCATTTTTTTCAGTATCACATTCGACTCACATCCTTTACGTTTGGTTAATCGATATTAAAACAAAAACCGCTTCCCTCCTTATTTGGCAAAATAGCATTTGAAAGGGTTTACATTACTAATTGTACTTTTGGCTCTACATCTAATGTAGTGCCAAAAGTAATGGTATGTTTTACCTTTTGATATAAGCCGATAAATACATGATTAACTCCACTCTATTCTTGCAATCAAATCGGTTTAAGAGAATAGAAATATAATTTTTAACAGTACCATTAGCTAAACACAGTATTTTCGCAATCTCCTTATTACTTTTTCCTTTCATAATATTGAGGGCGATTTCCCTCTCGATATTACTTAAGTAGGGATGATCGTTATGTAACATCCATACCCCCCATTTCAAAAAAATCAGAACATGTAAGTTAACCCTTCACTGCCGTACTGGCTATGCCCTGAATGATGAACTTCTGGCCAATCAAGAAAACGACGAGCATCGGGATAATTCCCGCTGATGTGGCAGCCATCATTCCGTTGTAATCAATATTCGATTCAAAAATGAAGTTTTGCAAACCGAGAGGAACGGTATATAAATCTTGATCAATTAGAAATACAAGTGCATTTTCATAATCATTCCAGTGCCAGGAGAAATCGATAATAGCCAAGGTTGCCAAAGCCGGCTTAGACAGCGGCAGGATAATTCGCCAAAAGATGAGAAAATGACCGGCTCCATCAATAAAAGCAGATTCAGAGATATCTTTGGGAATGCCCATAAAAAACTGCCTCATCATAAATACGCCGAAAATGGTAAAGATGCCGGGTAGAATTAAAGCCCAATGTGTATTATAAATGCCCATCCAGTCAAACATAATAAACTTTGGCACAAACAGTACTTGCGGAGGAATCATCATCATCGATAAATAAAGCAGAAAGAGCGTTTCTCTTCCTTTAAACTCAATCCTTGAAAAACCATAACCGGCTAAAGCCGAAAGGAAGGTAGCTCCCACCATACAAGCAAAAGAGATTTTTAGTGAATTTAGATAATAGGGAACAAAGCTTTGATCGCCTGTCCATACTTGGATATGATGCTGCCAGATGATTTCTGACGGAATCCATTGAATGGGGAAAACAAAAACCTCCGCCGGTGATTTAAAAGAAGTGCTGATCATCCATACAAAGGGAAGGATCATAACTATGGCGAAAAACAACATCATTGCGGTAACTACCCATTTGGTAATATTAAATACATTCACATTCCCCACCCCTTAGTAGTGCACCCATTTCTTCTGTCCGTACCATTGAACAATAGTAATTAGCAAAATGATCGAGAACAAAACCCAAGATATCGCTGATGCGTAGCCCATTTCGTAATAACTGAAAGCCGTCTTATAGACGAATAATGATAATATGGTCGTACTGTTTCCGGGACCGCCCTGGGTAATGGCTTGAATGATTCCGAAAGTTTTTATGGTCATAATTAAGCCGGTGATTAAGAGAAGAAAGGTCGTTGGGCTGACAATAGGCCATATAATGTGCCTGACCGTCTGCCATCTGCGTGCTCCGTCGATTTTGCCGGCCTCTAATAATTCCGGAGAAATCTCCTGTAAAGCAGCGAGGTAAATGATCATATTGTAGCCGAGCATAAACCAAATCCAAATGATATCAATGGCATACATAGACGTTTCCAAAGTGGACAACCATCCTGGCGGATTTTCCACACCAATGGCTCTCAACACTCCGTTAATGGGGCCGTTCTTGGGTTGAAACAAGAGCATCCACACAAAGGCGATGGCAATGCCGCTGGTGATATAAGGCATAAAGTATAGAGACCGAAGGATTCCCTTCAAATAGACAGATTTATTTAAAATAACAGCGACAATAAAGGCCAAACCCATGGATAAGGGAACAGAAGCCAGAAATAGCAACGTGTTTTTTAAAGAAATATAAAAAAGCTTATCGTGAAATAATCTTGTAAAATTATCCAACCCGATAAAATCGACAATGGGATTCGTAAACTGATAGTTTGTGAAAACCAAGTATAAGGAGAATAGAGCGGGAATGATAAAAAACAAACTAATTCCGATCATATTCGGCGCGATAAAAAGCAACCCTATCCACTTCTGTCTTTGGTTCCAGTTCATCTTCATCATCTATGATTCCTCCTTCCATATACGTGGACAGGGGAAGAAAGAAACATACTCTTTCTTCCCCTTATTTAATCCACAGCATTTTTTTCTTATTTTTTCAAGAATTCATTATGGCGTGTTGTAATCTGCTTCATTGTTTCATCTATGTTTTGAGATTTAAGGAAGTATTTCTCATATTCTTCTCTTCGTAGATCCAACACCTGTTGAGGCACATTTCGGTTATAAGTTTCGAATTGGCCAAAAACGACTTTCTTTAATGATTCCTGATCATAAGTATCCGCGGAAGTTCCCAGCAGACTCTTGATAGCTTCATCAAGATTAGCGTCTTTAGAGGATGGTAATCGACCGCCGGCAGCAAGCGGTGCCATACCGCCATCGGCATACCATTTCAAAAACTCCCAAGCTTCTTTCACGTAGGCGGATTTAGCATTAATGGAAATGGCATCGCCCAAACCGCCGCGATATTTATAATTCGCTTGATCCCCGCTCACTTTAGGTACAGGTGCAAAGGCAATTTTGAAAGTCCGCGGATTGTCTTTCATATTATTTGAGCTGCGGAAGATCCATTCACCCGCATTTAACATCCCGGCTTCCCCTTTGAGAAACATGGTATCTACTGGCATTTTGCTTGTTAACTGCTCACCCAAAGCTGGTGTAGTTCCTGCCTTCATCATGTCACTTAAAGTTTGAAGCAGCTTTCTTCCATAAGCGTTATCCAGATTGGAGCTGCCATCCGCTTTCACATATCCTTCCGCTGCTATGGAATTATCCCAGG
This sequence comes from Bacilli bacterium, assembly GCA_036401615.1. Lineage (GTDB taxonomy): Bacteria > Bacillota > Bacilli > Paenibacillales > DASWUO01 > DASWUO01. Next base: position 5,222 of record DASWUO010000065.1, read on the forward strand.
CATCAGGGAAGACTTCTAAATGTTGGATTAACCCGACACTGCCTTGCTTTGTGAGCTTCTCAGCATACATTTTCATATCATCCCAAGTCCAGTCATAAGGCACAGGCAGTTGGGCTGCGTCAAGGGCATCCTTATTCAACCACACAAAAAATTTATTCGCTTTAGTCGGAAGCGCGTAATACTTATCTTCGATTTTCCAATCCTTGGCATCAGGTCCCATCTTTTCTTCAATGTTGTAATCGGTAAACTGCGACAAATCCAAGGCAACTCCAGCTTGCAAACGTTTTTCTACTCTTGAAATGGCATAGTTTACAAATAAATCGGCGTTTTGCCCTGTCGCCAACGCGGTGTCAAGCTTAAGATTACCGTCATCATCATTCACAAATCTTACGTATTCAACTTGTACATCG
>DASWUO010000066.1:0-2763 GCA_036401615.1 Bacilli bacterium
TATTAAGGAATATGACGGCTCCATTGGTGCTAGTATCCTTAACTACGATAGGTGTTTTCGTTATATACGATGATAATATCTTTATAAAAATATGTGGTAGTATGCTTATTTTAATTGCTGGCTGTATAACAATGGTAATGTGGTTCAATTGTTCCGAAACCGATAAGTTCAAGCAACTCATTGGCAGAAACGATAAAGGCGTGGATCATGCTACAAATAAAACGGTTGAGGTCTCCTAGGCAATTTATTTATAAGATGAATCAAATTATCAGAAATGAAAATCGATAATATCATAAATCATTCGAAAGGACGTTGTCACCATGAAACTAATTCTTCTTTCAGGAGGTTCAGGCAAACGTCTTTGGCCGTTGTCCAACGATTCCAGATCAAAACAGTTCCTTAAGGTGCTGATCAATTCTAACAATGAATTAGAATCCATGGTGCAAAGGGTCTGGGGGCAACTATCCGCTGTGGGCCTTAAGGGTAACTCGTACTTAGCGACAGGTAAAGATCAAGCGGATATGATTTATAGTCAATTAGGTCATGATGTGAACGTCGTATTTGAACCGGAACGCCGAGACACCTTTCCCGCTATCGCTTTGACGGCAACCTATCTATACTCCATTGTTGGTGTAAGCTTGCAGGAAGTCATAACAGTACTGCCTGCAGACCCTTTCGTTGAAAATCACTTCTTCCACAGGATTAAGGACTTGGAAACGATCATCCATCAATCAGGTGCAGATATAGCTCTTATGGGAGTTAAACCAACTACTCCTTCCGAAAGCTATGGTTATATTGTTCCAAGACAGGATGATGAACAGGGAGCACAGACTTATCGAACAGTGGATCATTTTAGAGAAAAACCTCATGAAGATCAAGCCAAAGTCTTGATTAAACAAGATACGCTATGGAATTGTGGGGTTTTTGCTTTTAAATTAGACTATATGATCGGCCTGCTAATAGAGAAAGGGCTACCGATTCAATATGAAGAAATGCTCAAGAAATATAAACAACTACCCAAAATCAGCTTTGATTATGAAGTCGTAGAGAAAACCAAACACATTGTCGTAGCTCCTTTCGATGGGGTCTGGAAAGATCTTGGGACTTGGGATACATTGACCGAACATATACAAGCACAACAAATTGGAAGTGGAATCATCAGTGCGGATTCGGAAAACACCCATCTGATCAATGAACTGGAAATTCCGGTAACTATACTGGGTTGCTCTAATTTGATTGTTGCCGTTAGTCCAGATGGCATCTTAGTTGCAGATAAATCGGCGAGTCCAAGAATTAAAGATCTCATTAAAAATAACGGGCAAAGACCCATGTATGAAGAACGGCGATGGGGTTGGTATAAGGTACTTGACTATACGAAAAAAGATGATAATGAAGTTTTAATCAAACGAATCTGCATTTTCGCTGGTAAAAATCTTAGCTATCAGCTCCATCACAAACGAAGCGAAGCATGGACGATCATCTTAGGTGAAGGCGAGCTTGTGCTCAATGATAAGTTCATTCATTTAAAATCGGGAGATATCATCCAAATTCCGATGCGGGCTAGACACAGCATTAGAGCCATTACAGACATGGAAATCATTGAAGTGCAAAGGGGCATCGAGCTTGTAGAAGAAGATATTGTTCGTCTTTACATGAACTGGGAGGATATAGAAATACACTGCTTGAAATAAGCTAATATGCGTTGGTTAGATAACAACGCAACTTATTATGAGAGGGTAGATTGATACAGGATGGGCAAGAGGAAGAAGACTTGGTTCCAGATAGCAATCTGTTGGCTGCCTGTATTGATTTGGATGGCGGTTATTTTCCATTTCTCATCCCAATCATTTAGTCAACAGAATCTAAATCCTTGGATACAAAAAAAAGTGTCTGATCATTCGGTGAGGGAGCATCTTTCAGGTATTGACTTTAAATACGGAGGGAGTGAAATCAGTATCGCCAAGCAGGGAGTTCCAGGGTTTGTCCAGTTTTTTATCCGCAAAAGTGCCCACATGATAGAATTCGGGGTGCTGGGTATGCTGTTCACGTGGATGTTATGGCGGGTTTCTAAAATGAACTTGTTGTATGTAGCCGCGTTATCTCTGTTGAGCTGTATCATTTACGCTTCAATAGACGAGTTCCATCAAATGTTCTCAAAAGGTCGAACTCCATCCGTAACGGATGTTTTATTGGATTCCATCTGTGCGCTGCTTGGAATCCTTTTGGTGTTATGGTTTGCAGCTAAAAAACGAATTTAATGAAGGAAAGGTGAATTGAATGAAAGGAATCATTTTAGCAGGAGGAACGGGTTCAAGATTGTATCCATTAACAAAAGTGACGAACAAACATTTACTGCCTGTAGGTCAATACCCTATGATTTATCATTCGATTTATAAATTAAGGGAAGCAGGAATTAAAGACATCCTTATTATCACAGGGCGTGACCATATGGGGGATGTTGTTAATTTATTGGGCAGTGGATATGAGTTTGATGTGAGTTTCTCTTATAAGGTTCAGGATCAGGCAGGAGGTATTGCTCAAGCGCTTGGGTTAGCCGAAAATTTTGCCGGAAATGATCTGATGACGGTTATCTTAGGAGATAATATCTTCTCTGATCATATCAATCGTTATGTGGCTAATTTTATACGAGAAGGGCAAGGGGCGAAAGTTTTACTCCAGGATGTGCATGACCCGGAACGTTATGGTGTAGCTGAATTGCAAGGGAATAAAATTAAATCGATCGAAGAAAAGCCTAGGAACCCC
>DASWUO010000067.1:0-4096 GCA_036401615.1 Bacilli bacterium
GGCAAAGGAAACAATCTGGTCCAGCAAGCTCAGCGCATCCCGCATCCCGCCGTCGGACAGCCGGGCAATGTACTTCAACGCTTCCGGATCGGCCGTTAACCCTTCTTGCTCACAAATGTACTGCAGCCGTCCAATCTGGTCCTCTGCCGTTACGCGCCGAAAGTCGAAGCGCTGGCAGCGGGAGATGATCGTAATCGGCAGCTTATGCGGCTCTGTTGTAGCCAAGATGAAGATGACATGCGGGGGGGGCTCCTCCAACGTCTTCAACAGGGCATTGGAAGCACCTATGGAGAGCATATGTACTTCATCGATGATATACACCTTCTGCTTAACTTCCGTAGGCGCGTATTTCACTTTATCGCGAATGTCGCGAATTTCATCAACCCCGTTATTTGACGCCGCATCGAGCTCAATGACATCCATCACCGCCCCTTGCGTAATCCGGATACAAGAGGAGCATTCATTGCATGGCTCAATAGCCGGGCCTCTCTCGCAGTTGACCGCTTTGGCGAGAATCTTGGCTGCGCTGGTCTTCCCCGTTCCCCGGGGGCCGCTGAAGAGGTAGGCATGGGTAAAACGCCCTTCTTTTAAAGAATTCTGAAGGGTTCGTACGATCGGCTCTTGGCCGACTATATCATGAAACGTCTGCGGTCTCCACGACCGGTACAGCGCGATGTGAGCCATAGTTCCCTCTTTCAAAATCATCCATAGAAACAAGAAATGTTACAATCCAATTATACTATATATCCTCAAGGTTGACCAACTCGCTGATAAGCTCATTTCAGTCGCTGCCCTATACCTATCAACTCAAAGAATACGGAATACTGATCGTGAACGTGGTTCCGAACCCTTTCGAAGACACACGGATGCTGCCGCCAATATCATGGATAATGCGCTGGCACACCGACAAACCAAGGCCTGTCCCGTTTTCTTTGGTCGTGAAGAAGGGGTCGAAGATTTTATCAATCAGGAAAGAAGGAATTCCCGGCCCCGTATCATGGATCTCAATACTTACCAGTTTCTCAAGGATGTCCGTCTTTTCAATAATCGTCAATATTCCACCTTCGACCATGGCTTCGATGCCATTCTTGCAAATATTCAAACAAACTTGTTTAAGCAGCTCATTGTTGGCCACTACCTTAGGCAGGTCAATGGCAGCATGATATTGAATCGTGGCATCGTGCAGAATGGCGACATTGTTAATGATCGGCAGAATCTCCCTTAGCACCGTCGGAATGTCTACCATGTCATAGGAAATGTTCTTCGGCTTGCTCAGCAGCAGGAATTCACTGACCAATTCGTTGATTCGATCAATCTCCGTCAACATAATCTCGGCGAAGCCGTGCTCCTTGTCCATCCCTTTGTTCAGCAACGTTTTCTTCAATACTTGGAGGAAGCCTTTAATGGAGGTCAGCGGGTTCCGAATCTCATGCGCCGTCCCCGCCGCTATCTGCCCAATCATCGCCAAACGGTCGCTGCGCTGCACCTGTTCTTCCAGAGACCGAAGATTTGAGACATCTTTGAAGATCACGCAAGCCCCCACGACAGCTCCTTTGTGATCCTTGAGTAAATTGGAGTCCATGAGGAGTTCATGCCGCTCCTGATTATTCATCCAAGAGATGGCGTGATTGCGTACCACCAGTCCGTCCAGAATCGTGCGTTGAAACAGCTGATGCTCCCTGGGCACAAGATGAAACACTTCGTCAATGAGTTTGTTCAACACCTGGTCCTTCTCTACCCCCAGCACCCTGCAAGCCATATCACTGATATCAACCAACTTGAAATCCGTATTGATCAAGATCACGCCTAAATTAACATCCTTCATAAAAGTCCCGGTAAATTGCTGCAGCAAATTTAACTCTTGACGGTCACTGGTGTCGTGGAACATAAATAAATAATAGGTTTGTTTGGGTTGGGACATTTTGAAAATAGAATATTCACAGGACAGCCTTCGGCCATCTCTTTGGTTTAGCGTGATAAAGGGAAGTTTGTTGGCGGTTTTTATATAACTTTCGTAGTCTTGGACTCCTTTAACCAGTGTTGTTGGGAAGTCAGCAACCCGACTTATGGGCATATTGATGATATCTTCCCTGGAGTAACCCGACATGTTAAAGAAACCTTCGTTCCCTCTCACAATCAGGCCATGTTCATTCACAATAATAATCGGGCAATAATTCTTATCGATGTATAAATCCAGATTGCTAAACCCTACGCTGACTTGAAAGTCTTTGGATAACAAACGATATCTCCTCCATAAATAAATCTGCGGTGAATAATAGTAATCTTAGTATACAGTTCTCTAGATAAATTGAATATCCTTCCAATCACAAAAAAACACTTGAAATAAATTCATAAAAATGAATTTACCAAGTGAAATGGTTAGTTATACATAAGAATATACCGTACACCTGTTATCGATATTGTAATCCAAGCGGTGCTCTTATCGTTGGCTCGAGCTAGGCCGCCCCTCGGCACATGAAACATCCCGCTTACGGCTGCTTCCTTCCGAACCTGACCGGATTCACAGGCATCCATTGCGAAGGACCCAGCTGTCAACACTACGTGTAAAAGTCTGACCTTACATCAGCAATACCTCTAACAGGAATTCAACCCCGCTGCAGCGGATTGCGGGTTACAGGGCACCGCTAACTCCCCGTCTAGCACGGCAGAAATAAGTATATATGATAACAAACCAAATATCAACCTCGGGTAGAAATTGGCACGATTCTAATAAAAACCTTGTATCTGGGGAGATTGTAGCTTAACGCTGCAATGGCTTTCTCTTCAATTTCCCGGGACTCTTGTACAGATAATCCACGCGAAACCCGGACCCTGACGTAAGCGTTAGGGGCTGACAGAAAAATAGTAGAGCCCCTAACACCCCTGATGCCGGCGAGGGTCATTCGAATGACCTTCGTGTCTTCATTATAAGTGTAATGGGTGGGGCTTGTCCGCAGGTTGGGGTTGGAGTTGCTCAAGCCGAGGTAGCCGTCTTCATTGTACTGGTCGATCTTGGTTTGTTGGTCGTTTCTGTTGGATCCACAGCTGGACATCATCAAACATACGCAGACCATGGAACTGATGATGGGTAGGATTCCCCGGAATTTTCTTTTACTCTTTTCCATCAAAAAAACCCCCTCTGCCATAGGATGGCCCAAGGAGGTTAACGTATACTAGCAATATGTGGTGTAAACATGCCGATTCATAGTAGAACTGCCCTTTAAATACCGTATTTCTTCTTGAATTTATCTACACGGCCGCCCGCATCAACAAATTTCTGCTTGCCTGTAAAGAAGGGATGACAGACGGAACAAATTTCCACACGCAAATTCGGTCTAACCGAACCCGTTTCAAACACATTGCCGCAAGCACAAGTGACTGAAGTAACTTGAAACTTAGGATGAATGGTTTCTTTCATAATTGATTCACCTCTCTCCGCCCTGATCCATGTGCTGAACCAGAGTTAACTAGACACAAAGTGGATTATACCACGAACCCCCTGCGGGGTGCAAGCTATTGTTCACGGGTGTTGTTTCACGGGGCTGTGCGTAAAAGAACCGATTACTACATCGGGCAATTCCTCTTGGAAAATCTCAATCGCCTGCTTCAATCCCAGAATATCCCCCTGGGGTTTAGGAATTAACGCCAGATAGCTTTCCGGATCAATGTTAAGATTCCTCAGTTGAATCAATTTAAGTCCGCTTCGACGGGCGAATTGGATCATGGCCTCAATCTCTTCTTCACGATCGGTCACGCCTGGGAAAATCAAATAATTGATCGAGGTATAGACCCCTTTGTCGGTGGCATAACGCAAGGATTTCTCCACATTTCGCAGATTATAGCCCTTAGGCATGTAATAAGCGTTATAATGGTCGTCCAGAGCACTTATGGTGCTGACTCGCATCAAGTTCAGCCCGGCATCGGTAATGCCCCGGATATGATCCGTCAAGCCGGCATTGGTATTGATGTTGATGTAACCTATGTTGGTTTGCTGACGCACCCGTTTAATAGCTTCTATGATCAATGGCGCCTGAGTGGAGGGCTCGCCTTCGCAGCCTTGTCCAAAACTAATAATACTTTCTTCCGTCTTCAGATG
>DASWUO010000068.1:0-6900 GCA_036401615.1 Bacilli bacterium
CTAGTGTGGCGGCAACCATCCCATACATAAGCCAACTAGCTCCTTTAAATTGAACCAACTGAGCCACAAAGATTAAAATAGCCAAAGCATTTACAAATCCAATCATAACCGAGTGCGGGATAAAGATGATAAACTTGCCAAGTTTTAATATTCCCATGAGTATTTGTATTAAACCCGTGAGGACGGTGGCCGCCAGTAAATACTGCAGTCCGTGACTCGCCACCAAGGTAACCATGAGTAATGACATGGCTCCCGTTGCAGCAGAGATCATCCCTGGTCGTCCACCTACGATTGATATAATAACTGCAATAGAAAACGATGCGTATAAACCTACCATTGGATCAACACCGGCAATAATCGAGAATGCGATAGCTTCCGGGATAAGGGCAAATGCTACGGTTATTCCCGCTAGAATATCCATTCTAGTGTTCGAAAACCATTCATTTTTAAGTTGTTGAATATTCAAGTTGTCTTTTCTCCTCTGCTCTCTTTTGCAGCCTATTTCCCTTTCAGCCCGAATCAAATATTCGTCCTTACAAAGTAAACCCACAGATCTATGGGAAAATAACAGGCTGTCTGAAATTTTTGAACGCAAATAATGCTTTCTCCCTGCTCCTTCCGATTATGATTTTCGACTTTTCACTCTCAGAAAAGTCAGGATCCGATTCTCAACAAGCACAATTATACAGGATTCTTTCAAAGATGCACAGTCGAAATAAAATAGTAAAACCCCTGAACGTTGATTGCTCAAAGGTTATAGTTATGTAAGTAATGCGCGTAGAGGAAGAATGAAGAGCGTGATGTTAACCAACACGAATAGCACTATTGCGGCAAGCAAGAATTCCTTTTCACTCTTATCCCGTCCTTTCATCTATCAACCGATCATACTTTGCAACTTCTTGCACAGACTTTCTGCCGAAGAAGCGTAAACCAGTTCGGATTTCCCAAGCATAACAAAACACTGTTTGGAGCACATCTTGCAGCTGCCCAAACATGCCAGCTTTTTTTGTTTTATATTGGGATGCTGCTTCTTTATGGTTTTATAGACTGTTTTCGAACCATTTTTTAAATTTTTACAGCAATATTTAATCTTTTTCATTTGGTATCCTTCAACCCCCAGCCTATAGGTCTATGCCAAAGCTCTATTCATCGATATTGATAATGATTATCATTCGCTTCGTCAAAATAAATGATAATCGTTCTCATCATCATTTGTCAAATTATTTTTTCAAAGATTTGAGACAATAAAAAAAAGCACTTATCCCTCGTTAAAAAGAAGGACTCATGCTTGCAGATTTCTTCTGGCCAAAATTGAACTTTGATCCCTTTCGTTTATGCCACAGGAGGAACGAATGTGCGTTTTGCAAACTCCGTATCCAACATAAAGAAAGCATTGCTGTCAGTATCGATCCTTTTTAATTTTTGAATGATGCTATCAAATGTTGCTTCTTCTTCCACCTGTTCGTCAATAAACCACTTTAAGAAATGGATGGTCGCATGTTCGCGCTCGTTCATCGCCAGATCCGAAAGCTCATATAATCGTTTGGTTACAATTTGTTCATGGGCATACGCCTGTTCAAAAGCTTCCAACACCGAGCCATACTCGTTATGGGGTTCATCCATACCGGAGAACGTTGCACGTTTTCCCATAGCATTGATATAACGATACACCTTCATGGCATGAAACTTTTCCTCTTCAGCCTGCACAATAAAGAAATTAGCAAACCCATCCAAACTTTCCACCGAACAATACGCAGCCATCGCCAAATACACATGTGAAGAATAAAATTCAAAGTTCATCTGCCTGTTCAGTTCTTGGTGCAGTTTTTCGCTAAGCATCTTCCATCACTCCCCCTTCATAGATATCTTATAGAGATAGCATACCAGAGAACGATAAATTCAGCAAAATGACGATTGTTAAAATAATAAATTGTAATATTAACGATTTGTTACATCTAACTCATTTCCATCCCTATTTCTTTGCCTTCTGAAGTACCATCTTGTATCCTACACCCCGAATCGAGTCAATCTGTACGGAGCCTTGGCTTAATTCAAGTTTCTTTCGCAAAGAACTGACATGAACGTCCACGGTACGCTCTCCGCCAATGTAATCCAAACCCCACACAACATTCATTAAATCATCTCTGGTGACCACGGTTCCGGGACGCTGCGTCAGATAAATCAACACCTCAAATTCCTTAGGCCGAAGCGGGATGGATTCATCGTTTAATATCACTTCATATTTATCCGGATAAATTCTCAAATCTCCTAATGTAATGACCCTTTCCTGTGATTGGTTTAAGGTTTTGATGGCTTCATCCGATAAAGTACGCCGCAATACAGCAGAAACTCGGGCAAGAAGCTCAGCAACACCAAAGGGCTTTGTGATGTAATCATCCGCACCATGTTGTAGGCCTTTCACCACTTCTTCTTCTGCATTGCGGGCAGTAAGTACGATGACAGGCGTGTGATTCCCTTTCTGGCGAAGTTTTTCCAATATTTCAAAACCGTTCATCCCGGGCAGCATGATATCCAGAATAATCAAATCATAGGAGTTATCCAGAGCTGTCTGCAATCCCTCTCCACCATGCTCAACTACCGTTGTTTCGTAACCTTCCTGCTTCAAATTATAGGATAATAACCTTGATAGAGTTGGCTCATCTTCAATCACAAGAATCTTTTGCGGCATAAATATCCTCCTAAGGTTTTGCTATATTGTCACATGCATAGTTCGAAGATCAGTCTTCATTGTATCATATTTAACATATGTTTTACGTTATCTAAATATAGCGATGATAGACTTCTGTCATACTGAAAATAACCATCATCCCGAAATCAAGAAAGGATTGATCCTTGTGATTAACTCAGAAAGCTTAAGCAAGAAAAAAGTTCTCGTCGTAGAGGATGAGCCTTCCATTGCGTTGCTTATTCAATTCAACCTAAAGGCGGTTGGTTTTGAAGTGCTGTGCGTCCATGACGGCGAAGCCGTATTTCCTGCAATCAAGCAGTTTCGGCCTGATATGATTATACTTGATCTGATGCTGCCCAAAATGGATGGCATTCAAGTTTGCCGGGAGTTAAGAAAACAAAACAACCTTGTTCCAATTATCATCCTGACCGCTCTCCTGGATACTTCCGACAAAATTACAGGGCTTGATAATGGCGCAGACGACTATATGACCAAGCCTTTCAGTCCACAGGAACTGATCCATGGCCTATGGGACTATCATTTCCTGGGCGACACACGGATCGTCGATGTCCATATTAGCCATCTGCGTGATAAAATAGAAAGGATCACCCGTAAACCCGAACATATCATCACTGTCCGCAATGTTGGTTATAAGCTTAATTTAGTACCCCCGCTGTGCATTACCAACTGAACACTCCCGATTTTCCATCCAATGCATCAGGAACATAAATGTCGACTTTACGCAGCTGATTCTTCTTCGGATTAAAGCTGATACCATCATCCTTCGTAAACTCGGATAAATTCAGATCAAACAGCATATTCGGCGCCTTGGGGTGGCTGCGGTAGACTTTAACGGCTATCGTATTCGTGCCCTGCTTCAATTTGTCGATATGGGCTTTAATGGGAAATCTGGAATAGAAGTTCTCCTCGTGATGATAATCAACTTTTGAAGTCTTTCTACAAGCCACCCCCCTTACACCATCCAAAACTCGCAATTTTCCCTCAAATAATAATATCCATCTATTTTGACACTATCGTCTGTAAAAGATTCAATTTTGCCAACCGCCTCAAATTCCCCAACAATCCAAACTTCAATATTTCTATGAAATGATATGGAGCGTTGAAAATCCGTATCATGTTTACACAGTTTCTTGGTCATTTCGTAACATTCCCTTGTTTGTAATCATCATTAACCATGTGATGCTTTTATTTTCACATTGTACCATATTGTGTTCTATTTATGTTTACTTTGTGTTTTAAAAAGATGAGTTTTTATAGCATATAATTTGAGTTAACTAAGGGTTAAGAATAGTTACTTTCATTTACTTTTGACCGGTTGGGTTTACTGAAGGAGGCATTCCGTTGAGAAAAGATGTAGTTTTGAAACCGAAGAAGGATCGGGATAGTACGTTCAGTATTAGAGTGGATAAGGACCTCTTGAACAGTTATGAGGAATTGAGCGGAATCACCGGATATTCGAGAAACGAACTTATCAATAATGCCATGAAGCTTTATTTGGAGTCGGTCACGATTGAAACCACAGATTCAAACACTCTGAGGAAAGTAGAAGAGTTTCAACAGCGGCACAAGCAACAAGGATTATAACCTCAAACCTTCTATTCGGAAATAAAAAAACCGCCCTTAACTTGGCTGAAAGCCATAGGTAAAGGGCGGTTTTATTAGCACCAAAGCAGGCTAAGCATCTTCATTATGCTTTTGTTAGCTCCTTGCGATCTTCCATTTGCGGCGGTTCTTCCATCCATCCGTTCTTAATCATGATTTTTGCCCCTTCATGGGCATATTCGAAGATATCTTTCATAAAAACATTGTATAAACCAATCATAATGTTTTTGGCTTGCTCGTCATCGGCTTTCTCTATAAAATATTCCAACATTCGCAAAATCATCGTTTTCTGGTATTCTGTACATTTACAAATTTTGTTAATATATCCATGTATGTCTCCTCAACATAAAGTAAAGAATAATCTCGTTCTACTATAATTGTTTGAGGGGTATCTATATGATCTATTGTGATTGCTTTAAGAATAAGCGGGTGAGCTAGTATGGAACTTTCCCCTCTCCTGTATCATTGGTTCATTCGTCCGCGATGGTTTACAAAAAAGTATATCCATGACCACATTACAAACCACTTTCATGTCGAGAATAAAATTGTTTTGGATTTCGGGGCCGGCACCGGAGCTAATTGCTGCTTATTTGCCCCAAGCCATTATCTGGGCATTGATCTTGATGAGAAGAGGATTAACTTCGCTAAACAATTATATCCCAAACACCGCTTTATAGCCTTTGACGGCCATCGAATACCGATTCCAAATCAAACCGTTGACTGTATATTAATCGTTGCGGTTCTTCACCATATCTCTACTGATCAAATAAGCGAATATTTGGAGGACTTCCGAAGAATATTGAAACCCCAAGGAAACATTATCGTGATTGAACCTTATGTATGCGAGAAAACTAAAGTCAATAATTGGTTTATGAACTGGTATGACAATGGGCAGTATATTCGCAAAGAAGATGAGTATCTCAAACTTTTTAAAGGACAAAGGTATGAATGCAATGTGTTAAAAAAATTTAAAAAGTGCGTTCTATATAATGAAATTCTTTTTAATGCATCTCCGGAAATGTTTTAAACACAAAAATTCCCGGAACCACTTTCCGGTTCGATAGTTCAGAAAGATGTTTTGATGTTTTATGGAAGCTTGATTTCCTCAATGTACCCAGGCAATTCGTCTTTCATAAATTGATTTAATTGGCTGTCACTTAGTCCTTTGCGAATATCTTCTTTAGACTCCTCTAAAGTTTTATCCGGTTGTTGGATATTGTCATATACTTCTTTTATTTGCTCATCAGAAACAACCACATGTTTAATGATCCGTATATTTGTCAGATATGCCAGCAAATCGTTTTCAGTTAAATTCAGTGCTGTTAATCGCCCGTTATACACTTCCGGCGTTTCCTGTGAGTTCAATTTTTTGTAGCCCTCTAAATCTTCCTGCGCTAAAAGTATAGATGGGCTTATTTTTTCGCCACATGCTCAACCCAACTCTTTTCCAGTATACCTACCAAGGAAGATGGGATTTCCGGCAATCGATGGCTGGACAGCACATCCGGAGGCAGGGTTGCAGGTCCGCGGTCAATCGCTGCAAGACGTTTCTTTTCATCTTCCGAGAGCTTATCCGGATCAATGGCCATATCCTCTCCCCAATGCAGCGGGTCGTATTTGGTTATTTGGGCATCCGGCGATAACAGGAAATTGACAACAACCAGCGCTCCTGCAGGGCTCGGGGCGTTAAATGGAATGGCTAAGTAATGTGTATTCGATAATGTACCGCCGTCCAACACAAATGTTCTTGCCGACTTCGGATAAGTTCCTTTGGCAATCAGATTGGAAGCTCTAGCCGGATCGTAACCCATGGACATCCAGACTTCTCCACTGGCGAATAATTGATCGAGCTTCGCCAAGCTTTCCGGATAGGTTGCTCCCTCCCGCCATAAATAGATATAGAAATACTGCGCTCAAAGGGGTGATCCGAGTGAATAATAAGTCGTTTCCATCGTTTGAAGAATTGGAGCAATTACGCGAGCAATACAATCAACAAGCATTTCAAAATTGGTTGCAGGTTGATCTCTTCTCATTGAATTGGTGGCTGCTGCTTCTCATGATGGTTGTTCCCTGGATCATTTGGTGGAAACTAGCGGATCGGAAACGCTTGGCAGAGCTGCTGATCTACGGAATGTTAGTCGGGCTTACCTCCACATTGCTTTGTATCATCGGTTATGATCTGATGCTTTGGGGTTATCCGAGCAGACTGGTGTCATTTATGATGCCTCCGCTATTTCCGCTCGTTCTTTCGGTCATGCCTGTCGCTTATATGCTTGTTTATCAATACTTTCCAACCCGGAACACCTTCGCTGCGGTCAGTTTCATTCTGAGTGCTCTTGCCGCTTTTGTGATCGAGCCCCTAATGGTGTATATGCATATGTATGTCGAATATCACTGGTCTTACTGGTACTCCTTCCCTATTTACTTTCTAATGGCCGTTGGTTTACGGAAATTAACTCAAAAAATTATTAGTTCCCATTCTCATTAAAATTATTAAAGAAGCTTTTAATCCCAATTTAATTTTTTAAAGATCGAATTATATTTCAGCATTTACCTATGACAACAGTCCATACTCTATTCCCACACCC
>DASWUO010000069.1:0-5673 GCA_036401615.1 Bacilli bacterium
GTCGCCGCTAACATCGCCAATAAACTGGTTGGCGCTGCCGCCTCCAAAGCTTGTTCTCCAGTCCGTGTTGATAACCGGACTTTTGGCATACCATGTAGCGTACCACATACCAATTGATGTTCCAGAAACTGCTGTGCTTTGTGGAATAGATATACACGTAACCGTAATAACTGCAGCAAGTAGAAATACATATGCCTTTTTCATCATCATTCCTCCAATTTCGTTTAATAGACTTATCATACAAAACTAGGTAGCGCTTTCATATGCATAATCTTTGCAGATGTTTGTCATATCTACTGTGATTTTTCGTGTTTTGTTACAAGCATTGTGTTATTTGCAGATTCTGCACTCCCCCAATATAGAAGATCGACCTCACCGCCGATCAAATGACGGTGAGGCCGGATAATAAAGATTTCCTATTTCATTAAACCGCGATCCTTAAACACTTGTTCCATCTTCGCTTTGGCTTCTTCGTACTTTGTCTTGCTCATGAACTCTGTGCTCAGTTCATCCCAGTTATTGTCAAATTCACCTGGTTTTACAGCATACAGTTTTGCTGCTTTCTTATTATAGAAGTCCGACCATAACCAGTTGGAAGGCGCATTCGTTGCTTCATCTACACCGCCAATTAATTTGCCGTCACGTTCCAATGCGGATGTCGTTACATAAGCTTGCGCAAAGCTGAACATATCTTGTACTTTAAAGGTGTAGCTTCTTTGCCAGTCAAACGGATTATAGGCTAATGGATTGGGAGCCGCAGAGTACGCTTTGGAGTACTGCTTGGAATCGTTTCTTCCCAGTCCTTTCTTATAATATTGTTCATCTGCGATGCTGCCATCGACATTTTCCAGCAAGGCTTGATGAAGCGCCTCGTCTTTAAACACTTTCTTGCCGTCTTTCATTTCCCATAAACCAAGACTCTCCGGGCCCCAGATCTTCAGTTCAAGCGACTCATCCGAGTAGAACCAGTCGAAATACTGCAGCAAACGGGGAATATCCTTGAAGTCCTTCTTCACAAAATACTGGAAGGTCACCGGATTAAAGGCGTCAATTCCGTTCTTCTGCACCCCTTCCTTGGTAGGCATCGGAATGGGATGGAACATTTTGCCCGGTGCTATGGTTTGAATTCCTGTATTCGCTCCGGAGGGGTCCATAAGAACCATCGCTACGGCAACCTGCCCGCTGGCTTGTTTCTCCTTCAACTGCTCATCCTTCTGAATCGAAAACTCCTGATCCAGCAAGTTTTCGTTATACAATTTATTCAAAAATTGGAAATATTCTTTGCTGTGCTTGTCTCCAAACATAGCTCCGGTTACGCTATTATCCTCCGGATGATACTGCCAGCCGCTCGCTGCGCCAAACATATTGGCAAAGTGATGCTGTGCCCACCATGGAATCGAAAGCGGAATAACATTCTTATTGCCAACTTTGAGGTTTAATTCTTTCACTTTTTTCAGGAATTGGTACAGATCCTCCGGTGTTTTAATCTCCGGCTCAATCTTGAAATCATTTAAAGAAGGTTTGGTTTGGGTCTCATTGATCTTCTTCTCAAGTTCCTTCAGCGGTGTATACTTGTAGCCGAGCATATCGAGAATATCCTCGCGGATAAGTAGTCCCCAATTCGCGTTAGGCAGCGCAAAGAGATCGTCTTTATATTTATCTTGGGATGTATCAACCCAAACCCCGGGCACCGAATACATCTTTCCATTAAACAAGGCATCCCTCCACGTTTCCTTAGGAGAATACTTGATAAGGTTTGGCATGTGTTGTTCTATCAACGGTCCAAGTTCGGCATATTGTCCACTGCCGGCAACGATCGCTGCATTGGATTGGGCAAAGATGACATCCGGCAAATCATTGGTAGCCAGAAGCATATTAAATCTTTCTTTAAACGTAGAACCTTGATTGTATAAAACTTTACTTACTTTTATATTGAATTTTTCCTCCACGATAGGCGTTAGTACATCTTCCGGGTTGTTATCATACTTTTGGGGAGCATCATCTTCCCTGTAAAAGCTGTATTCCAGCAGTTCCAAAGGTTCCGGCGTCGCCGCCGGCGCTTCACTCGGCTTTACAGTCGTTTCCACATTTTTAGCCCCATCATCCTTCGTACATCCGGCAAAAACGCTAACCATTAGGATCATTGCCAGCAATAATGGCAAGAGCCCCTTATTCATTCCTTTTCTTCTCATACTTTTTTAGCCTCCTCTTATTATTAAAAATATCTATAATAATTGCAATTGGCAATTATTAACGAACAACACAACTATCCCTTCACTGCACCAAGCGCAATCCCTTTGATAAAATATTTTTGGAAGAAAGGATATATAAACAGAATCGGAAAGGTAGCTACCATGAGTGTGGCCATCCTCAGCGTCTCGACAGAGGTTTGCTTCACCGCACCGGGAGAGCTCAGTGCAGCCACTTGGGCGAAAGTCGTTACCTCCGCTTCCCTTAATATATTCTGCAGCAGAAACTGCAGGGGATGCAGCTTCGCATTGTTCATAAACAACATCGCATCAAACCAAGCATTCCATTGTCCGACGCCTACAAACAAAGCAACCGTCGCATAAACGGGAGTGGATAAAGGGATAAAGATCATTAGAAAAACCCGCAAATCCCCGGCCCCGTCAATTTTCGCAGATTCTTCCACCTCGGAAGGAAGCGACTCGTAGTACACCTTGACCAGAAACATGAATAATCCGCTAAAGGCGCCGGGCAGGATATAAACCAGAAAATTATTCATCAATCCCAAGTGGTAGATGGTGATGTAAAAGGGTAGCAAACCCCCTCCTACATACATCGGAATCACAATAAAGAGCAGAATATATTTCTTCGCTATCAAATGCTTCTTCGAAACGGAATAGGCCGCTGTAGCAATCACCGCCAAGGATAACAAAGTACCCGTAACCGTTTTTATAACAGAAACCATAAATGCGCTTATAATCGTATTGTTAATAAATACGGTTCTGTAGTTTTCCAATGTAAAATCAATCGGCCAGAAAACAACCCTCTGTAGCATGACTGATTTACCGTTGCTGAAAGAATAGGCCATGGCATATAAAAACGGGTAAATGGTTAGAAAGCACACGAAGATGAATATCGTTCCAATACTTATATCAAACCAAGAAAACTTCAAACGCTGCGCCATGGGGCTGAACCACCTCTCCGTATTAGAATAATGCTTCGCCCCGCCATTTTTTAATCATAGAATTGGTCAGGAACAGCAACCCGAGCGACATGATCGATTGAAAGATGCCAATCGCCGTCGCATAGGAATAATGCGCCCCTTGTACACCTTGTTGGTATACATAAATATCTAACACATCAGATTTACTCGATACCAACGCATTGCGGAAATTCCAGAATGCTTCGAAATTTGGCGCAAGCGATCCGCCGGCTCCGCCGCTGCCGTTCATGATGCTTCCGGCAGTTAGTATGAACAAGAATGCCGCCGTTCCCATGATTCCGGGTAGCGTTATATGAAACATGCGTTGGAATCGGTTTGCACCATCCACTTCCGCTGCTTCGTACAAATGGGGATCGATGGAATTAATCGCGGACAGATAAAGAATAGAGTTCCAACCAATACCTTTCCAAATCGTAGCAAAGATGATAATGGCCCAGAAATACTCAGGGTCGCGAAAGAAAGTAATATTCTCCACACCCATATACCCTAGCAATACATTTACAACCCCTGTTTCGCTTTCCAACAGTTTATAAAACAATCCTCCGACAACCACCCAGGAGATAAAATAGGGAAGATAGGTAATCGTCTGAATGGTCTTTTTCAATTTGGCGCTCACTAATTCATTCAACATCACCGCGAAAATGATGGGCAGCGGGAATACGATGACTAAACAAATCAAGTTAATGAAAATTGTATTTTCAAGCGCATCATAAAAATCCGGTGTATGAAAGAATTCCCTGAAGTTGGCAAGCCCGATAAAATCACTGTGGAAAAAGCCTTTCAAAATCTTATAGTCTTGAAATGCAATAACCAGTCCAAACATGGGGACATAACTGAAAATGAATGTGAGAATTATAGCCGGCAGCAGGAAAATGATGAGGATTTTTTGCTGCAATATAGTTCTAACCAGACTATTTTGGTGTGTCGGGTTCATTTCATGCTCCTCCCTAATCCAACTTTGATGATAACTTTATTATACGAACTTCAAAATTTGTTTCATATCAACAATCTATCTTAATGTTTGTCATTTTCATTGTTGTATTATGCATTTTCTTTGGCGGCATTGCAGTATTTACAGATCCCCGCCTATTTGAACGAAAATCCATCTGTTTCACCTTGCTTGAATGTTTCTGTCTATGTGCCAAGAGTACATGAGTAAAAAATAAAAAAATAACCCACGTAATATATACGTGAGTAAAGTCCTTAAAATTATTTAGCCCATATCTTTACTCAGGATGTTTTTTGCAAATCTATCTTAGCATGGTATAATAAATATATAAAACGCAAATAATGAAACATATATAACACTAACTTTGCAAGGTGGGCTGCATAATGAAGAGAAGTCTGAGTTCTCAACTTATCGCTTGGAAGAACAATAGGGATAGAAAACCGCTCATCATCAAAGGGGTCCGCCAATGCGGCAAAACTTATCTGCTTAAAGATTTTGGCGAAACCCATTATGAAGATATTGCCTACTTTAACTTTGAGGGTAATTCCTCCTTGCAAGCTCGTTTTGAAGTAGATTTAGATGTCAGACGCATTATTACAGAACTTGGCATTATGAGGAACATGGCGATCAAGCCTCAGCTCACTTTAATTATTTTTGATGAGATTCAGTTTTGCAACAAGGCCCTTACTTCCCTCAAATATTTCTGTGAAAATGCACCGGAGTATCACATTGTTTGCGCCGGCTCACTTCTTGGCATTGCCTTATCTAAACCACTTTCGTTTCCAGTGGGCAAGGTGGATTTCCTGACCCTTAGACCTATGAATTTTTATGAATTCCTACTGGCTCATGGAGAAGCGATGTTATGCGATTATCTGGAACAATTGTCCCCTGTCCATAAAGTATCTGAGCTGTTTGTCGAAAAACTTGAAAGCTATCTCAAGCATTACTATATAACAGGCGGTATGCCTGAGGTGGTTGATAAGTGGATCCGCACTAAAGATGTGTCAGAAATTGAAATCGTGCAGCAGAAGATTCTGGACAGCTATGAACTGGATTTTGCCAAACATGCTCCTGCCAAAGATTTTCCTAAATTATCTGCCATATGGAGGTCTATTCCTGAACAACTGGCTAAAGAAAACAGTAAGTTTATCTTTAGCCAAGTCAGGCAAGGGCTGCGCGCTAAAGACTTGGAAGATGCATTGGAATGGTTGCTTAGTGCTGGGCTTGCTTACAAGGTCATGAAGATCGAGAAGCCGTTTCTTCCGTTATCCAGTTATGCCGACCATACCTTCTTCAAACTTTATATGGTGGATATTGGACTGCTTCGCAAGATATCTAATCTTCCTGCACAAGCGATTCTGGAAAAAAACGAACGATTTAAGGAGTTCAAAGGAGCCTTGGCAGAAAATTATGTGCTATGCGAGCTTGTAAATTTGCAAGAGAGCACTCCCTTCTATTGGAAGTCCGGCAACACAGCTGAGGTTGACTTTGTAACGCAGGTTCATATGGATATTGTGCCGATTGAAGTGAAATC
>DASWUO010000070.1:0-13059 GCA_036401615.1 Bacilli bacterium
TCAAATTTGAAAAATGGCAAGATCCCCAAACCCAAGATGTCAACTATACAAGCTATTGCAGATGCTTTAGGCATAAGTCCTTCCGAATTATGCAATGAGAATGATTATGGATATTAAGGTGCCATAAGTCTGGTTCTCCGAAATAGAGCGCAGTTCTTATGGTACAAATTTTGTTCATTACAGTACCATAAAACGATGGGAGGAGTGCTTAGCTGTCATGTTCATTCATGTTAATATAGCCATTCAACGTATGGCACAGCATCTCATCCAGAAGCAATCGCAAGATGGTTCATGGAGATTTTCTCTTGAGAGCGGTGTGATCACGGACGCCTATACGATCATTATTTTGCGCACTTTGCAAATCGATGACGAGGATTGGATCCGGGCGCTTCATCACCGGATTGTGTCCAAACAGGAACGTAATGGAGCATGGAAGGTGTATCCGGACGAAAGGCAAGGAAATTTATCCGCGACGGTGGAAGCTTATTGGGCTCTCCTCTATTCAGGTTACAGCAATCCAACGGACCACAATATTCAACAAGCCAAACAGTATATTCTTTCCAATGGCGGAATCCGGAACATCGACAATCTCATGACCAAGCCCATTCTCGCATGTGCCGGGCAATATCCTTGGCCTTCCATTCATTGTGTCAACAACCTCCCATTTGATTACAAGACAGTTTATGCATCAATCCTTGTTTGGGCCACTGCCTGATAACAAACTGAGCGGGTTCAACTATCCAATCCAACGGGTTCCCCCTGTCATACATTGGTATGAAGCATGATTAACGCTTCAACATCATAATTGAGGGAGGTGGAACCTTTGCAACCGATTTGTCCCATATCTGAAGATGCAATTCGTCCATACGTCGGTAAACAGGTCTGTGCTGTATTGCACGATGGAACATATTTATTTGGCACCATCACTGATTGCCGGGAAGGACAACTGTTTTTCAGCGGAGGTGTCAAAGGCCCTGGAACTGTGTCGACCAGTGCAATACGGGCAAAAGCCCAAATCCGGTCGAAACTAAAAAACAAGGCAAAAATATCTGCGTTTTCCCCGTTTTTCGGTTTTGGCGGGGGAGCAGCGGCCGCAGTCATTTCGCTTGCCTTGATAGCCGCTCTGTTTGCTTTCCCTTTTGGATTTCCGTTCTTCTTTTAATCGTTTAGTGTTAGTGCAAATTAGCGGAACCTGATTTCTTTCAGATTCCGCTACCTTTTTCGCGATGTGTCATTTTCATGCATAACTCGTACATCTGTCTGATATAAGCGTTCTCAGTAATTATAAATAACCCGTAAAATTGAATAAATTATTTAAATACGCAGAAACATAGGCCAGTTTGCCGGTGATCAGAAGCAAACCAATTCCCATCATAACCATACCGCCTGTTTTCATGATCATCGAGGTATATCGGTGTATGCGTCTAAACATGGTGAAGAATAAAGCGAATAGAAAGAACGGAACCGAAAACCCCAATATATAGATGAACATATACAGAAGACCGCGTTCAGGTTCTGCAGCTGCCAGTCCAATGATGGAGCTGAGCATTGGACCGATACAAGGTGTCCATCCCGCAGCAAAACCGAGGCCCAGCAGTCGAATTTATAGCATTGTGGGTTATTGCCATCACTGCAAATGATCATCATTAATATGACGTTGATTATGCTTCAGTTCTTGAAATAAATTGATATCCTCGGAGTTGCTTTCTTTATGCTTATGTTTTACATCTATGTCTGGGACTAAACCATTGCTAGGGAAATAAGCAACAAGAAGATCTTTTATTTGATTTAAGGTCACCGGCTTCGCATCTTCAATCAACTCATACCCCAACTGGCCGTTTGTCTCGATTGTCGCTGTTTTAACATCACTGATTCTGGAAATGCTGGCTTGTCGGAGCTTCATTTCCAGTTGATCAACGGTTAAACGTATCTTTTTCAGATCTTCCGGGAGCAGTTTTCCATCTCTGATGACGATGACAGAAGATCCTCGAAAAACTTTTTCAAAATGGTTCCACTTCACTTGAGATATCTCGACGGTAATTAAAATAAGAATAAATACGGCAGCGGCAGCTACCGCCATCCATATGCTTTTGTTTGCGATGGGTTGGACGATGACCGTTCCGATGGATACCATGATCACTGTGGTCGGAACGGTCATCTGGGAAATGGATTTTCGGCCTGCAAGGCGGAGCAAAAACATACCAATGATGATGAGAACAGATGATTTCCATATTTCATTCCATAATTCCATAAGATTCATTGGTATTTCTCCTCTAATAAGTATTTTTCAAATTAATGAGAATAAATTTCAGCTCATATAGGCAAGAGCATATAAAATAACCATCAGTTTAATTCCGATGGTTATTTTTATACCCAGATAAAAATGATTATACTCCTGAAAGTGACTTGCGTTCTTCCATTTGAGGAGGTTCCTCCATCCAACCATTCTTAATCATGATTTTTGCACCTTTATGGGCATATTCGAAAATATCTTTCATAAAAATTGTCAATTTGGGTGGCAAATCATTGCGCAAGCTAAAAACGGTTCCTAATGAATTGCCACCCAGCGAAAAGCTACAAAATAAACTGGTGCAATACAACATCAATTTATCAGAAAATGGTGCTGCTGTTGAACGTGTAGCATTGCCACCCGCCACAGCAGGTGATTGAACTCCACTTTGAAGAAGGACTTCACTTAATTCCTTGACAATACTTTTTGCAAGCTCTATCCCTTCTGTAAAGTATTTCTTAATCTCGGCATCCTTTGCAATTTGGGCAAAACCCGTGATCATCTGCATTCCTGTAATGTTGGTCTCTATAGCATGGTAAATATGGGCAACTTCAATTGTATTTAATGTCCTTTTTTCACTAAATGGATTTATTGTAAATTTACCCATATAACTTGAATCATGAACAAATTCAACCGATGTCGGCATGGAGACATAGGGAGCCCGGGCCATCATTCCTTTTTCAATCAAATATTGCGTACACTCATTGTAAACCTCTTGCGTAATGGCTGTAAGCTCTTTGTTGTTCGCAGCCACATTCTTTGTCGGCATAAAGCAAAGATTTCATCACTATCGATGGCGGTACAATAAATACAATTTAACCGACATTAGCCTAATGAGCTCTGTACAATGACGGAGATTTAGGCTATTTTTATGTTTAAAAAGGAAAATACTCCCGACCTTTGGAGAGGATCCCGGGAGCATTTATTAACATCTACATGAACAAAATACTATCTTTTGGTCGATCTTGCAAGGCTTATTTTCGTTTGTATAAAGATCAAGGTCCACAATTGAACATGTGCTGTGAAGATTGTGGGCATACCCTGCATAAACATGGACGTTATTACCGATGGGTCATCAATAAAAGCGAGATGATCTACATTCCCATTTACCGATGGCTATGCCCAAGCTGTAGAACCACCTTATCCTTACTCCCGGATTTCCTTGTTCCATGGGCTCGATTTACAACTTGGGTTCGTGAAGCGGCCATGGTTCGAAAACGCCAAGGCCGGTCATGGCATCAGATTGCGGCTACAATTACGCTGCCCCAAATTGGCGTTTCCTCCAGTACCGTGAAACGATGGTGGAAACATTATGTAAAGAAGGCGGCTCCCGTTGCGCTATGGATGGCCGCTCAACTTGTGGCAGCCGGATGCGAGCATGATTTATTGCGTCAGCATCCACGCCCAGTTAACCCTACCCCGTCAGACACGGTGATCTGGTTAAAACAACTACAAGAAGGGTACACCTCCCAAGACTCGCGTATTCGGGGGTATTGGTCGTTCCTCAATGCAAGACTACCCGGGAAAAGTCTTTTCTAATTCGGTTACTTTCTTTAACCGACACCAGGAATGGCGATGATCTAACGCCTGCCCCAAAGGTTTAGCAGACTTTCAGAACAGCCAACGCTCAGACCACCCCACAATATATGCCTGCTCCACGACCCTCCTGTTATATGGGATACTATCTGCGGTATTCCAGAGAGGAGAGCAACCGATGAATGAACAACAAAGGCAAGCGATCGCCAACTTCCGTTATGGCTTGATCGCCCCACTCGTCAGCCGAAAGTTAGAAGCTGGCGAGCAGATGACCCTGATGCGTGACATCATGAGTCATACGTATGAGGCACCCGAAGGACAAGAGAAGAAGATCAGTCTTCGTACCTTAGAAAGGTACGTTCATGCTTACCGCAATAACGGGTGGGATGCGCTGCTCCCTTCGGTTCGTGCGGATAAATGGCAGGCGCGGGAGATCACGGAGGATGTCTTAAACAAGGCCATCGCGCTGAAACAGGAACAACCAGGACGCAGTGTCCGTCAGATCATCGCGATCCTGGAGTTGGCTCAGTACGTCAAGCCCGGGACACTGAAGGAAAGTACATTGAGCAAGCAGTTGCGACGCCGGGGCATCACGCGCCAAGCCTTAATGATCAGCGGTTGGAGTCAGTTTCGCAGGTTTGAAGCGGCGCACCGGAATGCGATCTGGCAAGGGGATGTGCAGCATACCTTGTACCTTCCGCACCCGGAAAAGCCCGGAAAGAAAACGATGGCCTATTTGGTTGTGTTTCTGGATGACTTTTCGCGGGCTTGTGTACATGGTCAATTTTATTTGGAAGAACGCGTGCCGCGTTTAGAGGATTGCTTGAAGAAAGCCATCCTAAAGTTTGGGATTCCTGAATCGATCTATGTGGATAACGGTGCTATCTATTCCTCTCATCACTTCAAACGGATCTGCGGCAGACTTGGTACAGAACTGAAGCACACGAAGCCAGGGCGTCCACAGGGACGCGGAAAACAAGAAAAATTCTTCCGGTTCGTCGACCAAAGCTTTGTTCCCGAAGCGTATGACCTGATCGAGAAAGGGAAGATTCAGACATTAACTGATCTGAACCGTTTCTTTGCGGCCTGGATCGAGGTGGCATACCACCAAAAGGTACATAACAGTTTCAAACAGCGGCCGATGGATCGCTACCAAAAGGATGATCATCCCATCCGTACGATGCCTCCGCATGAACTTGTTGAGGTGTTCTTATTGGAAGAAACCCGCAAGGTGGACAAAACCGCTTGCCTCTCGCTACTGGGTAAGCTCTTCGAAGTGGATTCGAATTTGTCCGGACATCAGGTGCAGGTGCGCTTTGACCCTTATGATCTCAGCCAGATTCAAGTGTGGAAAGATGGGAAGCGTTACGAGAATGCACGTCTCCTTCAGCTTCGCGATCCAAAACAAAGGACACCCAGACCAGAACCCCAAGTGACCCAACCCCTGACGTCACCGACCGGACTCAACTACGTGGAGCTCCTTTACGAAGAACATCGCCGTCAGCTTCGCGAAATACAGGGCGCAGTCTTACAAGAAGCCATGAAAGGAGCAGATAAACGATGATTCGAAGTTTTTTTGGGTGGGAACGTATCCCCTTCACGAAAGAAATTGAAACCCGTCACTTACACCGCTCTGATCGATTTGAGGAATGCGTGGCACGTCTCCAGTATATGGTGATGACACGATCCATTGGTTGTGTTACAGGTGAAATTGGCTGTGGAAAATCTACCGCCATCCGGGCACTGAAAGACCGGTTGGATGCCAACAAGTACCGCTTCATTTACTTGTCTGACGCCAATTTGAAACCCCGGGATTTTTACCGGGAACTGCTGCACCATTTCGGGTTGGCACCGAAGTTTCTGCGGGGGGATGCGAAACGGCAGTTCCAACACTTAGTGTGGGATCTCTACGAGAACCAGCAGAAAATCGCTGTTATTTGTGTGGATGAAGCCCACCTTCTCTCCGGTGACATGCTGCAGGAAATTCGCTTTTTGACCAACTTTGAAATGGATTCCGTGTCTCCACTAGCCTTACTATTGATCGGTCAGTCGGAACTGCAGGCAACACTTCAACTCCGTGTATTTAAACCAATTACCCAACGGATGAATGTGCGTTTTCATCTCGAGACCCTTTCGCTGCCAGATACAAGAGGTTACATAGAACACCAGTTGGAAGTGGCGGGAAGCACCCATCCGGTATTTACCACGGAAGCGATGGATGCGATTTATGCCCATACGCGAGGCATTAGCCGGGAGATTAACAATGTTTGTACGGCCTGTCTGCTCGATACCGTGCTCCGCAAAGATAAGTTGATCGATGCGATCCATGTGTCCCGCATTCTGACCGAATTTAAGGAACAATGATGTGCGTCGCTTGAAGATGAAGTTCCATAGGGATTCCGAGTATTGGTACGTAGAAGAAAACAAGATAAGACGATATGAATTGGTAAACGGGGATCTGCTGTGGATTCAGGTCGGGGAAATCTATTATTCTAGTTGCATCGAGTGGGATGAAGAGTGGTTCATAACACTAGGAAGGAAGAAGTTTTGGTTGCATCGGAAAACCCAGTACTGGGTTTTGTGGGGAGCATATCAGGCCTGCTCCTCGGAGTAGGTTCTTTTCTATTCCGCCAATTTCGTGGCGATTTTAATTCGCCACTGCCACTGTCGGTGGCGACAGTAAAAAACCACCGTCATTGTCGGTTCCTAATGCACCGTCAACTAAAGTAATTAATGACAGTAAAGGGAACTTGGTGATTTTTAACTTTAATATTATGAAAGGATAAAATAATTATTAAGACTAGAGGATATAATCACTTTTTGTCGAATTTAGTTTCTATTGGATGTGAAATGATGGAAATTATTATTGAGCTTCTGAAAAACAAAATGAGTGAGCAATCAAAGCTTAAGAAGATTAGGTTTGATTAAAATATCAAAGGAGGGCTAATAATAGTGGAACATCTGAACAAAGAAGTAAATGCACAACCAACAAAGGAATTTTTTATCAATATGTTGGTTAAAGATATTCCTTTAATGGGTGCTATTCAAGATTTAATTGACAATTGTGTTGATGGTGCTATTAAGATAAGATCAAATAATAATTATGAAGGTTTAATTATACAAATAGATTTTGATAACGAAAAATTTATTATTGACGATAATTGCGGAGGGTTCTCAACTCATATTGCCAGAAATTATGCTTTTCGTTTTGGTAGACCTGAGGATGCTCCAGATCTGCCTCATTCAGTAGGAAGATTTGGTGTTGGCATGAAACGTGCATTATTTAAAATTGGAAACTATTTTACATTAACATCTCGGACTACGGAATCGTATTTCAAATTAAATTTTGATGTTGAACTATGGAAGAAGAAAATAGATTGGACATTAAAACTTGATGAAATTGAAGAGGAGCAGCAATCCGGGCCGTACGGCACACGAATTGAAGTAAGTACTTTAAATGAATCGGTTGCGGAACAATTTGTTGATGAAAAATTTAGAAACACTCTTGTCCGTGAAGTAAGGGTATCACATGAAAAAGTGATTGAAAAAGGTCTTGCAATCATTATTAATGAAATAAAACTTGCCTATGTACCCACAGAACTGTTTGTTTCAGATGATATAAAGCCAGCTTTTTATGAAGAAGAGATAAATGGTGTAATGATGAGAATATATGCGGGAATAAGCAAGACTGGTTACCCCAAGGAAGCAGGTTGGTATATATATTGTAATGGCAGATTATTAATTGAAGCAAATAAAACAGAGTTAACTGGTTGGGGAGAGGGTCATCCTCTTTATCATAATATTTATGCAATGTTTAGAGGATATGTATTTTTTGAAGCTAGTGACTCCTATTTACTTCCATGGAACACTACAAAAAATGGAATTGATCATGATTCTAAAGTATATAGATATTCAAGACAAAAAATGGTAAATATGATGAAGCCGGTTACAGACTTTTTAAAAAAGATAAAAGATAACCCATACGGGGAAGAAGATAATGATAATTCGGAATATGAAACGGAAATGAATTATACTGAGGTTCTTAACAATTTACCAACGCAAACAATATCAGCGATGAATACGAGTGTTCTTAAACCACAATTTCAAGCACCTGCAATTAAGATTGTTAGAAGACCAAATACTCAACGTATCCAATATAACAAACCTATTGAAGAAATCGCAATGGCGAAAGCTGCTTTGGGAGCTTCATCTCTTAAGGAAATAGGAGAAAAAACATTCGATTATTTCTACAGATTGGAGTGCAAAAAATGACTGAAGTAATTGAAAAAAAGTCTAGTTATGAAAGAATCAACTATAGTATTCGACCTGCTAAATCTATTGAAAGGAAAATGCTTTGTGAGTCGTTCAGAAAGCTGGAAGAATTTGCAGCATTAGAAACATATAGATATATAGGTTTTGGTTCAACATTTTTTAGTGATTTTATATTGATACATAAAAATTTAGGTATCACAAATATGATAAGTATTGAAAAAGACATAGAATATCAGGAAAGATTTGAGTTTAACAAACCGTACAAATGTATTGATATGGAGTATGGGTTATCTACAGAAGTTTTACCTAGACTTACATGGGATTATAAAAGCATTATATGGCTAGATTATGACTTAGAACTTAATTTAGATATTCTTGATGATTTAAATACTATCTTCTCAAATATTACCTCGGGAACTATGGTAATTATTTCATGCAATGTAAACTATAGACCTGGGCAAGCTCTCAATGTCATGAAAAAAAACTTACAACACAAAATGCCAGATTATTTAACACAAGATGATGTAGAAGGATGGAAGGCAGCTGAAACTACTAGAAGTATTATTAAATCCCAAATCTCAGACACAGTATCAACAAGAAACCTTCCAAGAAGGGTGTCTAATAAATTTACATTTAATCAACTTTTTAATTTTCATTATGCTGATGGCGCAAAAATGCTGACATATGGTGGAATTTTTTATGAAGAGGGGGAGAGAGAAAAGTTTTTAAAATGTGGATTTTTTCGATTACATTATATTCGAAATGGGGATGAAGCTTATTTTATAGAAGTGCCAAGTCTAACATATAGAGAAATTAGAAAGTTGGACACTCAGTTACCCAATAAAGATTTAGAACAAATATCTCTGCCCGGTGTAAAAATGGAGGATATAAAAAAGTATTCTGATAATTATCGTTTTTTTCCTACTTTTACTGAAACCGAGATTTAGGTTAATATCTATAAATCGTTATGAGTTTGATTGATACTTACCGTACCGAAATAATCATTAGTCACTTCCCAGAAATATAATTACAAATGACATATAGTTACATTAATTGTTGATCTACAAATCTAGAATAACTTTAAGGTCACTTAATTCAATATCAGGTGAAAGGGTGATTCTTAGGGTGGAGCGAATTTCCTGATCGGATTTCCCAATAGCAATTAGCACTTCACTTGGTTTAGCTGAACTGCAAGCTGAACCTGTGGATATTGCTATTTTCTCTGCGTGTTTAATGATAAACCTTTGATTGTTGACTCCTGTAATCATTAAGTTTAGTAGACCAGGAATCTTATTTCCAGTATCAGAGTTAAAAATTAATTGTTCTCCAAATTTCATAACCAAAAGTTCTTTACAGAATGCCTCTAATACTAACAGTTTATTAATAGTATTATCGATTTCCCTCATTGCAATTTCGGCGGCTTTTCCAAGACCAACAATGTTATGGACGGCAAGTGTTCCACTTCTGTAATTATCTTCTTGCCCTCCACCATGAATAAGAGGGGTTAGCTGAGTCTTCTTACCAATATCATGCTTTCGAATGATTGCGACACCTACCCCCTTAGGAGCATGTATTTTATGACCCGAGATTGATAAAAAACGGATGCCAGGAATAAGTGATAAATTAAATTTAACTTTTCCAATAATTTGAGTTGCATCTGTGTGAAAAAGAACATTATGATTTTTACAAATGGCCGCGATTTGTTCAACTTCATTAAGCGAACCCAGTTCATTATTTCCCCAAATCAAGCTTACTAAGAGTGGAGGATTATTCCTAACTGTCTGTTCAAATTTCTCAGGTTGGATTCTTCCAAATAGGTCTACGTCAAGGTAAGTAACCTTGTAACCTTTAGATTCCAAATGTTTACAAGATTCTATTACAGAAGGGTGTTCAACTTTGGAAGTAATAATATGATTTCCTTTTTCCGGATATTGATCGGCAACACCTTTTATTATCATATTGTTACTTTCAGTGGCACCGCTTGTAAAGATGACTTCTTCTGGATCACATCCGACTAATTCAGCGACTTTCTCACGAGCGGTTGAGATTGCTTTCTTTGCATTTTCGGCAAGCAAATAGTACTTACTAGAAGGATTTCCGTATTCCTCTTTTAGGAATGGGAGCAGTGCCTCTAGAACTTCATCATAAATTCGAGTTGTTGCGCTATTATCCAAATACAACATAGATTATCACCCTTGTTTGTTTGTAACGAGGTTGAGTATAAAATTCTCAATATTTCTTGAGTATTTATACTCATTAGATAAGATTCTAACTCCTCGTTCTAAATGTGCATTGAATAGCTCTGGAAAGTATTCCTCGTCAGAAATTTCTCTTCCTAAGTGCTGGGCTATAAGAGCTTTATACATATAATCGTATTCACCAGTCAAAGTATCACGATTAAAATCTCTTCCATTCCTTTCACTAACTTCTGCTGGTTCTAGTATTTCTTTAGAAATTGATAGAGAAACAGCAATTCGTGCTAAAATGTTTGGCGTAATCTTTGTAACTGTTTGTAGCTCATTTAATCGATCAGCTGTAAATCTTGATGTTTTAAGTTGGAACTTCAATGGGATCACCCTCTCCGTATATAATATCAAAATAATTACCTACTTCTATTTTTGATGATTCAAGTGCATGATCAGTTATAAGTGTTCCAACGCTAGCAAGATGAGGTCTTATTAAATTTAAATGATGAATATCCACTTCAGAATCCGTTGATAAAATAATAACTTGATCACCACAGTTTGGAATAAACTTCAATAGGACATTTTGTTTGTGACTTGTATCTAATCGTCCTAATAATGTATCAAAAACAAATGGGATTTTTCTCTCTGATACTTTTACAACTGCCCAAATCAAAGACAATAACAATATTTGTTTCTCTCCTGCAGATAACGACTTTTTATCGATCTCATTATTGGATTCAGATAACAATGTAAATTCAAAATCATTGGGCGAGATTACAATCTTTCTAATAAAATTTTCTTTTCGTAATAATTGATTTAGCATTAAAATAGCTTCTTCTTGAACATGCAGTAATTTTTCTTCTAGCTGTATTTGTAAAAACTTGTTGTTAACTTCAATTGTATTATTAATATTTTGAATCGTTGTTTCTGCTTTGGTTTTTGTAACTAAGTTTTGTTGTAATTGTGTTAGATCAAATTTTTTTAGCGTTATTGTTTCTTCTATTTTTTGAAGATCAAATTCCTTCTTTATTAAAGATGTATCTGTAACTTGAAGCTCCTTGCTCAACAATTCAATTTGTTCGACAAGATCTTTAAATTCTTTATTTGTGTCATTTAATTCTAACTTTTTTCTAAGTTTTTGGATGCGAGTCAATAAACTACTACTTTCAGAAAACCATCCCTCAATTTCCTTGGTATCAAGCTTATTTAATTTAGAAAGTATGGTCTGAATTTCACTTCGTTGAGCAAATGAAGCTCTATGTATAGGTTGAGAAATGTTAGGTTTAACAAGGTTTAACAAATCCTTTAACAGACAAGCACTATCGATCTGTGCAGACGAGGAGACTCCTTGTTTGGAGAGGATTTCTGAAACATGATTTACGGATATGTTTGCAGTTAAATAGTCATACGTTTCGAATTGTTGTTCGTGTTCTAGTTGTATTTGAACTTCAATGATTTCTTTATAAACGAGCAACATAGGGAACATATTTAGAGTAAATGCTTTTATTTCATCGATAACTGCTTTTCTCTTTTGTTCCAATTTATTTGTATTTGCAAGTACCTGTTCACGTTCTTCTTGTTTTAATCCACCATATATACTAAACTCATTTTTCAATTTCTCTATTTCCTGATTCTTGATGGCTTTTTGTTGATTAATCCAAATTATTCGTTCTATTAAGTCTGATTTTTGAATCCATAGTTTATCCAACTCAACAGTAGACTTTTCGACCATGGAATGAAGTTCAGGCTCAATCTGATTAAATACTTGCTTCCTATACAATTCCAAATCTTTATTGAGATTAACGAATAAATCAAGGTTGAACATTACATTGGCAGTTTCTTTTAAATAACTGGATATCAAATCGTTATTAATCACTTTTGAGATTGTTTCTCCATCAAAAAGACACAACTCTAAGAGTTGTGGGGGAAATCCAGTACGAATTTTTGACTGGAATTCATCAGTTTCTAATTCCTTGAGATAATTCCCATCTTTTAAAATACTTAATGTTTCTCTAGCCTTTTTCTCCAAAGGATTCCATTGTCTCATTATCGTGTAAACTGATTTTTGAAAATCTTCAACATAATCAAATTCAAGAAATATTTGAAATAATGATTCGTGTTCTTTAATGGCTTTTTTATTAAGCATGGAAAATAATTTTTTCTGATAATTATCATTTTCGTTTTTATAACCAAATGCCAATGGGCCGTATAGTGCTATACGAATTGCATCCAATATTGTGGTTTTTCCTGATCCGTTTTTTCCACCAATTAATATTATATTCTTGGTAACTGATATAGAAAAGTCAAATGTATGATCTGTATAGTAAGCCCCGATATTATTAATAATTAACTTTCTTAATTGCATAATACCTTTCCTTTCAGGTTACAAGTGGAGCCAGTCTTGACTCATAGTTTCCTCAAGATCTTGAATTACACCTTTGCGAAGCTTTAAACTATAATATTCTTGTTGAATTCGTATTAATTTTTTTATTAGAACCAAACTAACATTCTTTTCTTCACACAGTTGCTTAAGAAGAGAAACTTGATCTTCACGTAGGATGGGTCGGTCATCATATTCCCACTCCAAGGTCTGCCCGATTATTTCTTGATATAATTTTGGTATACGATCCTCGAGGTCGCCATCTGCCCTCCAATACCTACGTATCATTTTTATTTCATCAATTCCTATTAATTCAAACTCTGAATCACCCTTTAGTCTTTGTACTTTCTTTTGTGTTTCTAGTAATTCACGTAGAATTGCTTCCCTTGCTTTTA
>DASWUO010000071.1:0-4300 GCA_036401615.1 Bacilli bacterium
TTTACGGCGAAGAAGGTGCAGCTCAGTGATCTTAGCATCGTGGTTTCCCAAGAAAGCGATAAAATTTATAACTCCATCAAGGCATTTGTGGATAAGTACAACGAAGTCATTGATGCGGTGAACACGAAGATATCCCAAGTAAAATATAAGGACTTTGCGCCGTTAACGGATGCCCAGAAGAAGGAATTAAGCGAAGATGATATTAAGCTTTGGGAGGATAAAGCCAAAAGCGGTTTGCTTCGCAACGATGCCATTCTCTCCTCTTCTTTACAAACTTTTCGCAACGCTTTAACGAAATCAGTCAGCGGGCTTCCTGTTTCAAATCTAAAAAGCCTCAGCGAATTAGGTATTACAACGGGCAGCTATACGGAAAAAGGGAAGCTCTTGATTAATGAAACTAAACTTCGGGCGGCCATATCGGATAAACCTGGCGAAGTGATGGCTCTCTTTACTTCAACCGATAGCGTTGCGTTAACAGATGCCGGTGACGGGATTGCTACCAGATTATATGACTATTCTAACCGTATGATAGATGTCTTAAAGAACAAGGCAGGCAGTACTACCGGTATCGAAGCATCGAATTTGATCCATAAACAAGTGATCCAACTAAATAAACAAATGGATACCTTTAATTTAAAGCTGACCACCTTGGAAAGTCGATATTATAGGCAATTTACAGCCATGGAAAAGTATATTACGCAATTAAGTTCCCAGAGTAATTTTTTAGCCAATAACTATAGTCAACAATAGGAGGATTACAGCATGATCAATAGGCAGCAGAATAAATACTTGGAAACGACTATTAAAACCGCCTCCCCTGTACAATTACTTATTATGTTATGTGACGGTGCTATTCGTTTTTCTAAGCTGGGGATCGAAGCCATTCATCAGAAGAGATATGAAGAAGCGAACAACAACCTGGTTAAGGTGCAGAATATCATCAGGGAATTTGAAATCACCATTGACCGAAGCTCTCCGATCGCAGAGTCGCTGATTACCTTATATCAATATTTTGCTGCCCGTTTAATTGAAGCGAATATGAAGAAGGACATCGAACCTGCGGCTGAAGTTTTAGAGCATCTTATCGAATTGAAGGAAACTTGGGTTCAAGCCGCCAAAATTGCCGACAGATCCGCCCTGGAAATTAAACATGGATAAGTTAATAGGTGAATTGGAGCAGATCACCTTGCAATGTATAGAGGAGATTGAGGCTTCAACCTATGAGCAATTGATCGATTTTGTTGAGCAAAGGGAGCAGATGATTGATCGGTTGAAAAACCAACCTGCTGAAGCAGCGGACAAGCTTAAACACCAAAGCGCGATCCAACGGATTTTACAATATGATGCTGTTATTCGCGTGAGGATGAATAAGTTGAAGCTGGAGGCCAGAGTGGAACTGGATAGAATTAGTTCCGGCCGCAAGCAGAAGGATCGATATAGCCCATCGTTTAATGCCGACGCTGTTTTTTTTGACAAGAAAAAATAGATACACCGAAGGTCTGGTTAACTCTACCCAAACGTCTGGCAAATTAAATCGATAGCCTAAATTGTATCCAAAAGGTCCTTGAGAGGATCTTATTTTTTGCATTTCGCCGAGAATGGCTAACAAATTTAATTGATTAGGATCGATTTTCTTATGCCAAAACCTGTGGGTAATGTGGATAACTTTGTGCATAACTAATGAAAACAAGCTTTCACAGTGTTAAGAAATTGTGAATAGCGAATTTTCTAACTATTTAATGATGGGTGAACAGGGGATAAAGTCAAGGTACTATCTGTAGCAAAGGCCTGTTTTTTTAAAAATAAATAAAAATTGACATCCCTTGATTGACGTGTTATATTCTTGTAGTGGGTAAAGCTCACGAGTTATTTGAAGACGAAGGGAACGTGTTTTACATGCAAGGGAAAGTTAAATGGTTTAACGCAGAAAAAGGCTATGGTTTTATCGAGAGCGAAGAAGGCGGAGATGTATTCGTACATTTTTCAGCTATTCAATCCGACGGTTTCAAGAGTCTTGACGAAGGTCAAGCAGTAGAATTTGACATTGTGGATGGCGCACGCGGACCACAAGCAGCAAACGTGGTTAGACTTTAATCACCGGCTACGTGCCGCTATTGAATAGATGGTTACTTAAAGAACTTAATTAACGCGATTCGGTAGCAGCGACACTCTGGAATTCATTTCCAGGGTGTTTTTCATTGGCTATTTTTCCAAATTATTAAAGAGGTTATCTCTATATTAAAAATTTTTGCCCCAGCGGGGGAATATGCTATAATAGATTTCACAAAGGAGGAGTTTCAGATGAATTACAATATTCGTGGACAACGCTTTGAGTTGACAGATGCTCTTAAAGATTACGTAGAGAAGAAGCTGAGCAAGCTGGAACGGTATTTTGAAGCCCCTATCACAACCGATGTCAATGTAACCTTATCCGTGGTAAAAGATTTGCACAGCATCGAGGTAACGATCTCTCTCCCCGGCGTCCTGCTGCGGGCCGAAGAGAAGAGCGAGGACATGTACGCTTCTACGGACCTTGTAGTGGACAAACTGGAAAGGCAGATTCGTAAACACAAGACCAAACTTAATCGTAAATTTCGACAGGATGGCAGCTTGAAATCTTTGTTTAAGGATACCGATGACTCCTCCACTAACCGGGTATACGAGGAACAAGACGAACTGGAAGTCGTGAGAACGAAACAATTTACTTTTAAACCGATGGATATTGAAGAGGCTATTCTACAGATGAACATGATTGGACATAACTTTTTCGTCTTTGCCAATATGGAATCAGAGCAGGTCAATGTAGTCTATAAGCGGGATGACGGGAAATACGGATTGATTGAACCGACCCGATAAGTTGAACTCTACTGAGAAAATTTATTGTTAAGTAAATACTAAGTCACATAAAGCTTGGTCCCTTGAAACGGACTGGGCTTTATTTACGTAGTACCAAGGAGGATCTGCGCCGGAATTGTATGGTTATGCACCCAAAAATGCCGATCGGGCAGACTCTTGCCGTGCTGAATGGCGCGCAGTTTCTTGCCACCCTCCGTGCAAACTGTTACAATTTAGGCTAAACAGACTTGACACTTAAACCCCTTTAGATTTGGGGGTAATGGAATGAAGTATTCGGAAATTGGGAAGGGGCTTACCCATGCTGGGATTAGTTAAGAAGATATTCGGGGACCACAACGAACGGGAAATTAAACGGATGTATAAAACCGTTGACGTGATTAATCAGCTGGAGCCGACTTTTGCGGCGTTGTCAGATGAGCAGTTAAAGGGGAAAACGGAAGAATTCAAATCACGCTTGGAACGGGGGGAAACGCTGGACCAGATTCTGCCGGAAGCTTTTGCCGCGGTGAGGGAAGCCTCGAAGCGAACGCTGGGTCTGCGCCATTTCGATGTGCAGCTGGTCGGCGGCATGGTCTTGCACGAAGGCTGTATCTCGGAGATGAAGACAGGAGAAGGAAAGACCCTGGTCGCTTCGTTGCCGATCTATCTCAACGCCTTGACAGGTAAAGGTGTGCATCTTATTACGGTTAATGATTATTTGGCTACAGTAGGCAGCCAGTTGATGGGACAGATTTATAACTTCCTGGGCATGACCATAGGGGTTAACCTGCATGACATCTCCCATGATGAGAAGCAGCAGGCCTATGCTTGTGATATCACTTATGGGACGAATAATGAGTTTGGTTTTGATTATCTCCGTGATAATATGGTGCTGTACAAGGAGCAGATGGTGCAGCGGCCGCTCAATTATGCCATCGTCGATGAAGTGGATTCCATCTTGGTGGATGAAGCCAGAACGCCTTTGATTATTTCCGGACAAGCCGCAAAGTCAACGGAGCTTTATATTGCAGCAAACCGTTTCGTGGATAGATTAACTCCTGAAGAGGATTTCACGGTAGATATCAAGGTTCGTTCCGTCACCCTTACGGAAGCTGGAGTGTCTAAGGCGGAGCGGGCTTTTGGCATAGAGAACTTATTCGATCACCAGAATGTAACGATCAACCACCATATCACCCAGGCGCTTAAAGCTCATGTGATTATGAAGTTGGATGTTGATTATGTTGTACAGGATGATGAGATTGTCATTGTTGATGAGTTTACGGGGCGTTTAATGACCGGCCGCCGTTACAGCGATGGACTTCATCAAGCTATAGAGGCTAAGGAACATTTGAAGGTACAGAATGAGAGTATGACACTTGCGACCATCACGTTCCAGAACTATTTCCGGATGTACCAGAAGCTTGCGGGCATGACAGGAACTGCGAAAACGGAAGAAGAAGAGTTT
>DASWUO010000072.1:0-3205 GCA_036401615.1 Bacilli bacterium
ATTTATAAGCAACAAAGAACTCGAAAGCTTCGTGGAGAGGTTTGTTTCCTTCTTTCCACCTGACGCTGTCAAGCCGGGAAAGATTCGGATTCAAGGAAGAAATTCCAGTGCAGATCTGAGCTATGATCCGGAACAATTAAATGCAAATATTATGAAAGAAACATTTGTGAACCATTACGCACAATCTGAAGTTCTTTATCTAATAGATTTAAGCATGAAAAATCCGGGAAAGGAGGGCAGGATTAAGATTAGTTTTAACATAATTCAAAATTAAGGTCAGCAGCTTCGTTAGAAGATCGTATATCAATTTATTTAAAATTTAATGAAACCCATTTCACTTCCGGGTAAAATCTGATATGCTATAATTTGTTTAGTTTACAATGGAGTTTCTGGCATAACGGAAAGGAAATGATTATGATGTTCAATAAAACGATATACGATATTGCTAAAGAAGCAGGAGTTTCGGTCTCTACTGTTTCCCGGGTAATAAACAATACTGCACCGGTAAAAGATATAACACGTAACAAAGTCCTATCTTATATCAATAAATATCAGTTTCAACCAAACGCTTTGGCACGCAGCCTCACAAAAAAAGAGACTGGGATGATCGGCATTATTTTACCTGATATCACGAATCCTTTTTTTCCGGAGGTTTTTGCGGGGGCTGAGGAAGAGGCGCGTGATAAAGGCTTTACGTTCTTTTTATGTAATACAGCCGGAAATCATGGGAGAGAGTCGGAATATTTGAGTTTATTGCGTGATAAGCAAGTGGACGGCATTATTTTTCTTGGTGGACGAATTAATCTCACCCGCTGTAGTGCAGAACTTGTCAAAGAAATAACCGACTTAAACCATAAAATCCCCATTGTTCTTGTAAATGGAAATCTTAGCAATGCATCATGTTATCGAGTGATAACAGATGAATTTTTAGGTGCCAAGTTAGCAACACAACATCTCATTGATTTAGGGCACAAAGATATTGGATTTCTTGGCGGATTAGACTTCATGGTGCCAACCGTACAGAAAGTGAAGGGTTTTTACCAAACCATGAAAGATAACGGTCTGGAAATTCGTAAAGAATGGACTTTGCATGGGGAATTCTCTATACCTGACGGGCGAAGGTTAATGGAACAATTTCTGCTTATGAAGTCCAAACCAACTGCCATTTTTTGTGTTAACGATTTTACGGCAATCGGAGCAATTAAAGCAGTCGTTGAAAAGGGATTGCGAATCCCTGAAGATATAGCCATAATAGGCTTTGATGATACGCCATTAGCTTCAGCAATCATTCCCGAACTAACGACAGTTTCCCAGCAGAGCCAGGAGCTTGGAAGGACAGCGGTGGAGGTTCTTCATAAGCTGATTAACAAAGAGAAGGTAAAGAAGCTTACGGTTATTAAACCTGAACTAATAGTCAGGCAGAGTACTGTCGGAAAAAAAGTATAAAATAATTTTTCAAAAGGTATTGACGAAGAGAGGAAAACGACGTATACTAAAGCCAAGTGAAACCCCTTTCATACATAAAATAAATTTTTTTGAAGTTTGTGAAACCCATTTCATGAAATGGGTTTCACAAACCGAAAACAACCTCAGACATCAGAGGTTTCGCGAAAGCGAAGTGAATGGTTTCACATTGTAAACAAAAATTCAGCTAAACGGAGGGTCAAAAATGAAACAGATTCGATTGGTATTATTGCTTTTGCTTACTTTATGTTTTATTGCGGTGGGATGTTCCAGTAACTCGGTGAATGAACCAACAGAAACAACAGAAACAACAGAACCAACAAAGGAGACACCTAAAGAAAAAGTAACGGTATCTATGGCTTATTGGGGTTCAGATTTTGATAAAAGCCGGATGGAGAAAATCAAAGCAGAATTTGATAAAGAACATCCGAATATTGATGTAAAGCTTATTCTTCTGCCAAATAGCAATGGCGCTTACGATCAAAAAATGCTCGCTACTATGGCAGCAGGAGAGCCATATGATGTTGTTCAGTTAGCTGAATCTTTTTATAGCTTTGCTGCCAAGGGAACGTTGGAAGATCTAACGCCATACCTTGCCAAGGATAATGTGAATATTGATGATTATTATAAATCTTCTGTGGATGCGTATAGTTATAAAGGTAAAGTAATGGGTATGCCAATGCGTACAGGCTCGATGATTATGCTCTACAATAAGACTTTATTTGATAAACATAGCTTGAAATATCCTGATGAGAATTTTACATGGGATGACTTTGTTAATGCGGCAGTGAAGATCACGGATATTCCAAACGGCGTTTTCGGAGTGGATTGGATAGGCAGTTGGTGGCCTAGCTATCAAGCCTTTGTTTATCCTCAAGGCGGAAGCATGTTGAATGAAGACCGCACTGAATTTACACTTGACTCTCCTGAAGCTGTTAAGGGACTACAATTAATGCAAGATCTTATTTGGAAGCACCATGTAAGTCCTCAACCTAATGAGTGGCCAAAAGGTGTTGATCTGTGGACTAGTGGTAAAATGGGAATGAAGGTTGATGGTCCATGGCATATTCTTTCCAGTCAGAGTAATATTAAAGATTTTGAGTGGGATATTGCCCCTATACCTAGAGGAACCGTCGCCGCAACACCGATGTTCTCAAATGCGTTTAGCATCACGAAGTTGTCTAAAAATAAAGATGCCGCCTGGGAAGTAGCTAAGTTTTGGACCGGCAAGACAGGACAAGAAATTTTGGCTTCTGAACACGGAGAGGTTCCTCCTCTGAAATCAGTTGCTAACTCGCCAATTTATCTGGACTTAGGGGGAAAAGCACCGAAGAGCTTCAATAAACTTCTAATAGCGGCTGAATCAGCATTTACACCACAGGCTACTATTAAATGGGATGAAATTAACAACGTTATAGGAGCGGGTGTAGATGCTATCTTAAATACCAATACACCGATCGATAGCGTTATGCCGAAGATGAAAGAAGATGTCACAAAGCTGCTAGAGGAAGCAAAACAGTTAGGGCAATAAGAATGGCGGGATAGTTAGCAGCTATCCCCTTTCTTTACAAATTAACAGAGATTTTAACAGGAGGGGCGATATGGCAGCTGCCAGAAAACAACAAATTCAGTATTCCAGACGCGAATCAAGGAACTTCTGGATCTATATTTCTCCGTGGATTATCGGGTTTCTCATGTTTACTGCCGTGCCATTTACAGCTTCCTTTTTTCTAAGCTTTAC
>DASWUO010000073.1:0-4084 GCA_036401615.1 Bacilli bacterium
CGGAGTAGGTTCTTTTCTATTCCGCCAATTTCGTGGCGATTTTAATTCGCCACTGCCACTGTCGGTGGCGACAGTAAAAAACCACCGTCATTGTCGGTTCCTAATGCACCGTCAACTAAAGTAATTAATGACACTTTGTAAAGCATAACAATATCTTTCCGATAGGACATGGTGATATTTAAGGTATGCAGCGCCATACTAATTTCTTTAATTAACCTCACAAACATGATGTCTGCCCCATGATCGTACAACTTAGGAGCTTCTCTGCTGACATCTTCGGATGTGTATCCGACTGGTGTTACAGCTCCTTCCGTTTTGAATATATCCATAATTTTTTTAACATAGGGATCTATTTGTCCGTATAAATCGGTCATGATTGTTTTAGCTTGTTCATCATCTGCTTTTTCTATAAAATATTCCAATATTCGCAAAGTCATGGTTTTTTGTTGGTATGTAAGCCATAAGGTTCCAAGCTCAGATGATGTAATTGTTGGTCTTTCAGTCACATTATTCCCTCCAGTATCATTTATATAATAACTTTGCCCAAAGTATTTTAATATATACTTTTTATTTTTTGTAAAAGTATTCCTGTTTTACTCATGCCGCACCCACTGAAAACATGATAATTAAAAAGGTAGAATTTTCTATAATATGAGCATATACATCAGACATGCCTTTTGGGGAGCTGAGTCATATTGTCAACTTTATTAAAAGTTGTTGCGGTCTTCATTGGCAGCCTATTTATTGCTGCTGGAATTAATTTTTATTTGCTGCCTTTTAAGGTTTTGGATGGGGGTATCTTGGGCATCGCCCTTATCCTTCATTATCTGCTTGGGGCAGAGGTGAGTTTAATGATCATGATGTGCAGCCTTCCAATCTTTGTTATAGCTTGG
The DNA here is from genome assembly GCA_036401615.1 of Bacilli bacterium. Taxonomy (GTDB): domain Bacteria; phylum Bacillota; class Bacilli; order Paenibacillales; family DASWUO01; genus DASWUO01. The sequence continues at coordinate 894 of DASWUO010000073.1, forward strand.
TTTCATGACCAACATTATGTCTATGGAAGTTTATTGGGATTGCTCTTATCCTCCTTGTTTATACATATGCTTGGACCCTATCAATACCACTTTCTATATTATATTGAATTATCTCCGGTCAGTAGTTCCATCCTGGGCGGTTTCTTCATTGGAACAGGTTTGGGAGTGATGTTGCGTTATCATTCGAGCACCGGTGGAACCGATTTACTCGCCCATTTTATCTCCAAATTTATTCCGGTCAATGTGGGCTTTATTATTTTTATCATTGATGCTATCGTGATCAGTGTTGGCGGATTGCTCCTTTCGGAGGAAACGTTCTTTTTATCCCTGTTAACCATAGCCGCCGGCGGGATAGCAACCAGTCTTTGCATTATGAAGAGTACCTGAAACTTGATTAAGGTTACTTTATAAACGATTCATAATTCATGATGTTTTTTCCAGTTCACTACATCACTCCATGACACATCATTCGCTTTTTCCCCAATTATCTTTTGGAAATCTTTTGCTCGCTCCAAATAATTGGTCGTCAATTTTTAGTGATAAGAATGCACTAAGAGTATCGGAAAAAACCCCATCTTATGACGTATCAAAAGACGGGGTAAACCTCTTTACAGCCGCATCAGGGCACTACCTGGCATTGGGAAATATTCTCTGTACCATCTCATTAAACTCTTCAACAAAACCAGCAACTGGCCTTCCTTGCTGCACCTCATCTACATACCTATTGACACGTTTAACAAAATCCGGATTTGTAGACACATAAACATTTCGAATCTTCGGATCAGTAGCTCGGACTTGCTTGGCAATCTGGTTTTCAATTTTCCCGGATAACTGGTCCTGATCATCATCCAGCACAGCGGCAACAAAGGCATTTCTTTGGGTTACAAGTACGTTAGCTTGCTGAACGCCGTTTAAGCTCACAATCTTAACGGCCGCTTGATCGGCCACAAGAATACGCTGGTCCATGTTTCCTTGCAGGTTTGGTGTTCCTTGCTGCCTCATTTGATTGTCATTATTATTTGTGCAACCCACCGTCAGTAGAGCCATAATGAGCAACATATACACAATAACTTGAATACCATATTTTTTTACAAACATTCGAAGCTCACTTCCTTTCGTCGATTTGTTATTAACATTTCAATATCCGCTTTACACCTTGCACTGCAGCCAGCAGGGAACGCAATTTCCAACCATTCAGGCATGCTTATTTTCCACCTCATAAGAATCAAATTTTTAAGATAAGATAGTATTTGCACATTATTTAGTTTTTATTAGTTATTATCTACTATTTTACAATTTAATTTTCCCAGTATATTTTTAAACCGGTGGATTTTTTTATAAATGCAGCCCAACAAACACAAAGGATTCTAAAATAAAAATAACGGCCATGTATTGTTACATTAAACATGGCCGCTAAGCGGTTTAAAATATTACCTAAGTTAGATCATGAGCAATTAGTAGAGAGGCATTGTCTTCATCTTTTGAATCTGATTGAGTAAGATTTTCTTGTTCCGCAAGCCAATTATCAACGATATAATTCATTTTTAAAGCATTTTTCGTTGGTATCTGATGCTTGGCGTCTTTAATCATGTATAGTTGATTGTGCGGCAATTGCTTATGTAAAATGTCGGCATAACGATGGAATCCCTTATCTTTTAATCCAAATATTAAAAGAATAGGAGCCATAATTCTGCAAAGCCGTGCTGTGCAATTGTAAGAAAGGCTGTACTGATAATACTGCTTCCAATTGGCCGTTTCCCCTTTCAAGGCGGAACGAAATAAGTTAGAAAACATGGTTTTACTATCTGCATTTCCCTTCGTGATATTTCTGGCATGGACTCCTTTCACCTTCATACTTGCGGCGGCTATCGCCATAAAAATTCTGCTTTTCTGCCACCAATCACTGATTTCAGACATGGCGCTAACGAGAATCCCACCAATAAATCGATCAGGATAAGTGATTATTGCTTCCAAGGCGATGGATCCTCCTGTAGAATATCCACAAACATAGGCTTGCTTTACTTCCAGGTGATCCATCAGCTGCTTCATATCGTCGACAATCAACGGATAGGAAATAGGCTCTGCTGAAAAACCACTGCGGCCATGGCCTCGAATGTCGAATGTAATCACTTTGTACTTCTCGGACAGCTGCTCTTTCTGGTATTTAAAATTTTCACTTGTCAAGAGAGGAGGATGAATAAAAATAATAGGCATTCCTGTTCCCTCAACGTGATAATGAATAGAGACACCCTTTACTTGGATCAAAGACATATGAGCTTCATCCTCACATCAATTATTATTCATGCACTATTTGGCTTGGCCTTTGGTTGTTTAAAATATGAATACTTTGGGCTCATTGAAAAAGATACCCTTATTACGAGTTAAGTATACATTTACGGACACACAAACTTTACAGGGTATCGCCGTAAGACAACAAGCTCTTGACCACTGGGAATATGTTCTTCGGCAGTTGGGAACACAGGCGAAAGATTTTCTTGGTTCAAATCATTCTGGGTTTTATAACCCATTAACTTTAGATCAATTGCTTCATCGGGGTCATTATTTAAAGCATCAATTTACTTGTTTTCTTCAAACCGATCCATTCCCACAAATTGAGCCTGATCAAATCCCCCGGACAATTGTAGCGCCCGCCGCAGATGCAAATGTGTATGCGGGAACAAGTTTGAGAAATGAAATTGATCCAAAGATCCAACTAATCCCCGTTCCGATTGGAGGACATACATTACCTCCCTTACCTTACGACTATAATGCTTAGGAACCGTACATCGATGAAAAGACCATGCGTCTTCACCATGACAAGCATCATAAGAGTTACGTAGACGGATTAAATAAAGCGGAAACAATGATGGAAAAGGCTCGAAAAAGCGGCGATTTTCAACTCATTACCCATTGGGAACGAGAGGCAGCATATATCGGGGGTTGGTGGAACGTGGTCAATTGGTACAATGTCAACGATCGATTCGAAAAAGCTCGTACACTTACTTGGAAACCTTATTAAATGAAGATAGCCTCCAAGGACATAAAACCACATTTCCATTTAATTACAAATGTCCCTAATGATCTTTTATTTAAAGAGAAGGGGGATCCCACCCGGGAGATTAAAAATTGCCTTTTTACGGCCTGATATTCAACGCAAAAATCCTTTGAACAGGTTTGCTCAAAGGATTTCA
>DASWUO010000074.1:0-10139 GCA_036401615.1 Bacilli bacterium
GAATGGGTTGGTTGTCGACTAAACTCTGGGCATTGCTCTGAAAATACTGGGTATATTCCTGTCCAAGCTTTTGTTGAATGTATTCATAAGCTTCCCTGAGATGAAAGGATCTCGTTGTCAGGTTATGCGCATCAGAAGCTATGAAATGGACTAAATGTCTTTTGCATAATTTCAAAGCGTTCTTCTGAATTCTTCTCCCTGATAATCCAATGAGCGATTGATCCGTAATTTGACTCATGGCTCCTTGCTCAATTAGAGAATATAGGCGATCAGGTTCTTCCATAAAGCTTCTATACCTTTCCGGATGGGAGATAATCGGTATAAGTCCAAAAACCCGCAGCTCATGGAATAGTTCTTCTAAATTGTCTGGAAAAGATCCATTGGGCAGCTCGATCAGAATGTAATTCCCTTGATTTAGAGGCATGGCTGTTTTTTCCATCAGTTCATCTATTAGCCTGTTATTTATACGGATTTCTTGACCTGCCAATACTTTCACCGGGATTTGTTGGGCTTGTAATAGGTTGTTAAACTGATGTACCAATGCGTTAATATCCTTTGCGGGGTTTTCATATCTACCGTTGGCATGGTGGGGGGTCGCTATGATGGTATGAATACCGTTCCTTGCAGCCGTCTTGGCCATTTCCAATGATTCTTCCACATATTCCACTCCGTCATCTAAACCGGGAAGGATGTGGCAGTGAATATCTATCATGGATGATTCCTGCTTTCCATCTTTCTTCTTCTATTCTTTAGGTATTGGTTTGTCATACCACGGTATAGCAGATGTACTTTTGCATTTCCGGGGTATATATAAAGCAGCAAATCATTGAGCTGTTTAATGAGACGTATGTGGTCAATTCGATTAACCTTGAATCTCACCCCATATTCGTACAAGTTTTCGCCCGCTCTTCTCCAAACCACGAAACCTTCTAACCTAACCGGTTGATTAAGAATATATAAATGAAAACCTAAACCAAGCAGGTTGCCCACAGGAAGCCTTAATTCTGTAGTAAATTTTAATCCTTCCGGACTGATATCATCGATCAGGACAGGCTTTTGCTTTGTTTGCATTTGCCTCCCGTTAATTGATACAATATCCATGAAGCCATCTGATATTTCCGGTTTCAGCCGGATAAAGAGACGGTAATGATGTTTGTTCTTCAAGAAAGGTTTATCCATTCATGTTGCTCCTCTATCTTTCATGAGAAGATTAGTGTGATACGAATCGTATCTTTTACATCTCTTAATTTAAGATACATTACGTATCATTGTCAAGCGTTATTTTCTAGAAAAAATAATTTGATACATATTGTTTCACATGTTTAGATTTTGGACAAAAAGTATTATGATTAAATTACAAATACTCAAGGGTGGGAAACATCAATGAACCGTGGAAACCGAATTGCTGCGTTAAGAGATAAACAGAAGCTGACACAAGAACAATTATCCGTTTCCCTTGGTATATCTCGCGCCGCTCTTTCTCATTATGAAAAGAACCGCAGGGAGCCGGATTATGAGACATTAATAAAAATAGCCAACTACTTTAAAGTGTCCATGGATTATCTTGTCGGAAGAACAAATCATCCAGAGGTTCAGCTTAACGAAGAGATAAGAGAATTTGTTAACACACTGGATTTATCAGATGAGGAAGTTCTAAGTAAATTCTCCCTTGCCGTCGATGGCAAAAAGTTGACTGTAGAAGAGGCCAAGAGATTTATTGCCTTTGTCCGGGCTGAACGTTCTATGTGATTCATCAAAATTTGTTTAGAGGCTGGGGTTTTAATTCGTTGTAAGTTATGATACAATACGTATCTTAATCGTTATCATTAATTAAGGTGGGAGATTATAATGCCTTACGGAAATAGAATTGCTTCATTGCGGGATAGACAAGGGCTTAAACAGGAGGAATTATCCGGCTTACTGGGGATTTCCCGCTCTTCTCTTTCCCATTACGAAAAGAACCGAAGAGAGCCAGATTATGAAACGTTAATAAAGATTGCCGACCATTTCAAAGTAACCATGGATTATCTGGTTGGAAGAACGGATGAATTATATAAAAGATAGAAAAACCCTTACCATAGGAAAAATCTACAGTAAGGGCAGTGGAACATTCCGTGAAGTCCACAGCAAATCTATCAAACTAAGGCAAATTGCTCGATCCCATCAAGAAGCGGTCACACTCTCGCGCTGCGCCGCGGCCTTCGTTGATAGCCCAAACTACGAGGCTTTGGCCTCTTCTCATATCGCCGGCAGCAAAGACATTGCTTATGTTGGTCACATACTTATCATGTTCGGCCTTAGCATTGGATCGCTCATCACGCTCGACGCCCAATTGTCCAAGTATCGTATCTTCCGGACCCAAGAAACCCATAGCCAACAAAACCAGTTGTGCAGGCCATACCTTCTCTGTGCCGGGGATGTCTACAGGACCGAAGCGGCCGTTGGCATCTTTCTTCCATTCGATCTGAACCGTGTGCAATTCTTTTACATGTCCGTTCTCATCACCGACAAATTTCTTCGTAGTAATGCTATAAGTACGCGGATCGTTACCATAAATGGCTTTAGCTTCTTCTTGACCGTAATCCAACTTATAGATTCGCGGCCACTGCGGCCAAGGATTGTTCGCCGCCCGCTCTTCCGGTGATACGCCCATAATTTCAAGCTGTGTTATGCTGCTGCACTTATGGCGTAATGAGGTGCCCACACAGTCTGTACCCGTGTCACCGCCGCCGATCACGATAACATCTTTTCCTGCTGCAGAAATATAATTGCCATCTTCATGATTGGAATCCAATAAACTCTTCGTATTCTTAGTCAGAAACTCCATGGCCATGTGAATGCCCTTGAGATCTCTTCCCTCTATCGGTAAATCCCGGCCTTTGGTCGCCCCGCCGCAAAGTATTATCGCGTCAAATTCCTTCTTCAGCTTCTCCGCAGGGTAATCCTTCCCTACTTCGGTATTGGTTACAAAAGTAACTCCTTCTTGAGCCATCAAATCGATTCGGCGTTGGACCGCCTTCACTTTATCAAGCTTCATATTAGGAATGCCATACATCAATAGTCCGCCAATGCGATCGGCACGTTCAAAAACAGTGACCGAATGCCCTGCTTTATTCAACTGTGCGGCACAAGCCAGTCCGGAGGGACCGGAACCCACTACAGCCACTTTCTTGCCTGTACGGTGAGTCGGAGGTTCAGCTACTATCCAACCTTCATCAAATCCGCGTTCGATAATGGCATGCTCAATGTTCTTAATGGTTACCGGTGAATCGTTCAACCCTACTGTACATGAACCCTCACACGGCGCAGGGCATACCCTGCCGGTGAATTCGGGAAAATTGTTAGTCTTCAGGAGGCGATCCAAGGCTTCTCTCCATAAGCCGCGATAAACCAGGTCATTCCATTCAGGAATCAGGTTATTGATCGGACAACCGGAAGCCATGCCATTTATCAAAACACCTGAGTGGCAGAAAGGAATGGAACAATCCATGCAGCGGGCACCCTGGGTCTGTAAATTCTCTTGGTCAAAATGATGGTGAAACTCCTGCCAATCCAGTACGCGGTCTAAAGGATCACGATCAGCGGGCAATACGCGCTTGTACTCCATGAACCCCGTTGCTTTTCCCATGGTCTTCCTCCTGCTAAGATAAAATTTTTACTAATTCTGCAATTTAGGGTCCGGAAAAGACCTTATTCCTAGTTAGTCATTGATATTTTGAAAGATAAGGTCTTCTAGTGACCTTATCTTAAGCTGATAGCTAACATTCTGCTTCATCTGATCCACATAGGGTCCGATAAAGACCTTATATCTATAAAACTTTACTCATTTGTCCATATAAGGTCTCAAGAGAACCTTATTTGTTAACAGGTTTATTTGTTCCCACTAGCATAGGCCTCGATGACTAATTAATTGCCGCTGGCGCGGGCTTCATCAAGCATGTTGATTTCAAATGCGGCCAAGATCGCTGCATCGCCGACCATGCCGGTTAATTTTACTTTTTCAATAGAATCTAGCATACGCTTGTAATCCTTAGGAATGACTTTGGTGAAATTCCAAACGTTCTCATCCCAATGATTCAGAATACGGTTGCCCTGCTCACTGTTGGTGTATTTGACGTGGCGGCGAATCATCCCTTTTACTTCTTCGATTTCCGCCTCATTCTCCAGCCGTTCAATGTAAACCATTTCCTTATTGCAGGATTGCTCGAAATCATTAGTCGTGTTGAAGATATAAGCAATACCGCCTGACATCCCCGCGGCAAAATTCCTGCCCGTAGGACCCAATACCACAACACGGCCGCCGGTCATATATTCACATCCGTGATCGCCTACACCCTCAACCACCGCATTGACTCCGCTGTTCCGCACGCAGAACCGTTCTCCGGCCATTCCATTGATATAAGCCGATCCGGAAGTAGCTCCATAGAAGGCCACGTTGCCGATGATCATGTTGTTTTCAGGAGAGAATGTCGCCTTCTCCGAAGGATAGACGATCAGCCTGCCTCCCGAGAGGCCTTTACCGAAGTAATCGTTGGAGTCGCCTTCCAGCGATAAAGTCATGCCCTTTGGAACGAAAGCTCCAAAGCTTTGTCCGGCTGAACCGCGGAAATGCAATTTGATGGTGCCGTCAGGCAACCCAGCTGCGCCATAACGTCGGGTGACTTCACTGCCAAGAATGGTGCCAACCACACGATTGATATTACGAATCGGCAGCACGGCATGCACGGGTTCTTGACGTTCTAAAGCCGGTTCACAAATGCTGATCAGCTCTTGAATATCAAGCGAACGGTTAAGACCGTGATCCTGACTGGTGGTGCAGTATCTTCCAACACTTGCCGCAACCTCAGGTTGGTAAAGCAGGGGTGTCAAGTCCAGACCCTTGGCTTTCCAATGCTCAACCGCTTGTCTTGCTTCCAATCTATCGGTTCTTCCTATCATTTCGTTAATGGTACGGAAACCTAATTGGGCCATAATCTCGCGAACTTCCTGCGCGATAAATTGCATGAAGTTGACCACGTGTGCCGGATCTCCCCCGAATTTCTTGCGAAGCTCCGGATTCTGGGTAGCTACGCCTACCGGACAAGTATCCATATGGCATACGCGCATCATGACACAGCCCAGAACAACAAGAGGTGCTGTCGCGAAGCCATATTCTTCAGCGCCAAGCAGAGCAGCAATAACCACATCACGCCCGGTCATAAGCTTGCCGTCGGTTTCAACCACAATACGATCTCTTAGCTTATTAAGAACCAACGTCTGATGAGTCTCAGCCAATCCTAGTTCCCAAGGTAACCCGGCATGATTGATGCTTGTTCTTGGTGATGCGCCTGTACCTCCGTCATAGCCGCTGATTAATACAACGTCAGCATGGCCTTTAGCTACACCGGCAGCAATCGTCCCAACACCCACTTCGGATACCAGCTTCACATTAATTCTTGCGCGGGGATTGGCATTCTTCAAGTCATGAATCAATTCGGCTAAATCTTCAATAGAGTAAATATCGTGATGCGGCGGAGGTGAAATTAAACCAACACCGGGTGTAGATCCCCGAACTTCAGCAATCCAAGGATAAACCTTTTTGCCCGGCAATTGACCGCCTTCTCCGGGCTTAGCTCCCTGCGCCATCTTGATCTGAATCTCATCGGCATTCACCAAATAATGGCTGGTTACACCAAATCTGCCTGAGGCCACTTGTTTAATCGCACTGCGGCGCGAATCCCCGTTGGCATCAGGGATAAACCGGGCCGGATCTTCTCCGCCTTCACCGGTATTGCTCCTGCCGCCAACTCGGTTCATGGCAATAGCAAGACTCTCGTGGGCTTCCTTGCTGATTGAACCATAAGACATGGCTCCCGTTTTGAAACGTTTGATAATCGATTCCGCCGATTCCACTTCCTCAATCGGTACAGAAGCGCCATCTAACTTCAACTGCAGCATGCCGCGCAGGTTCTTGTGTTGTTTGTCCTGATCGTTGATCATATCTGAATAGTTCTTGAATAATTTATAATCATTCGTACGGCAAGATTGCTGTAATGTATGAATGGAATGCGGGTTATATAAATGATATTCCCCGTCTTTGCGCCATTGGTATTCTCCGCCGGTATCCAATACCCGGTCGCGTCCTTCTTGAACGGAGTAAGCCCGGTTATGTCTGGCTAACGTCTCTTGGGCAACAACTTCTAATCCAATGCCGCCAATACGGGAAGCCGTTCCTGTAAAATATTGATCAACAAAGCTTTTCTCAAGCCCGATCGCTTCGAAAATCTGCGCGCCTCTGTAGCTCTGAATGGTAGAGATGCCCATCTTGGATAAAACCTTAAGCACTCCCTTTGTCGCAGCTTTCACATAATGATAAACAGCCTTGGCATGGGTAATATTCTTAAGTGTTCCTTGGCGGATCAAATCATCCAGCGATTCTAGAGCCAGGTAAGGATTAATCGCACTGGCCCCAAAGCCGATCAACAAGGCAAAGTGATGAACTTCACGCGGTTCGCCCGATTCCACCAATAAGCTCATTTTCGTACGAGTGCCTTGGCGAATCAGATGGTGATGCAAAGAGGATACAGCCAACAGCGTTGGAATAGCCGCTAACTCACTATTTATTCCACGGTCTGTAAGAATGATCAAATTGCAGCCCTCAGCAACCAACTTGTCTGCCTTACTATTGATTTCCGCCAGAGCTTTCTCCATCCCCGCCCCGCCTTCGGAAACAGGATAAAGAAAAGATAATTCAACGGTTTTAAAGCCTTCCCGATCGAGATGTCTTAGCTTCGCCATTTCTTCATTAGTCAGCACCGGGGATTTCAAGCGAATTTGCCGGCAGGCTTCCGGCACCGGATTGAGCAAGTTTCTCTCAGGTCCGATGGAAGTACCTGTTGCCGTAATGATTTCTTCACGGATACCGTCTATTGGCGGGTTGGTTACTTGGGCAAACATTTGTTTGAAATAGTTATATAACAAGCTCGGCTTATTGGAAAGAACTGCAAGCGGTGAATCAATACCCATAGAACCTATCGGATCAACACCGTCTCTGCCCATAGGAGCCAAAGTCTTCAACGTATCTTCATAGGTATATCCGAATGCCTGCTGATGCTGTAAAAGGGTGTCGTGATTAGGTTCAGGCACCTCCATTGCGTCAGGAAGATCTTCTAAGCTCACTAAGTGCTCATCCAGCCACTGTTTGTAAGGTTGTTCACTGATAACCTTCGATTTCAGTTCCTCATCCGGAATGATACGTCCTTCTTCCAAATCGACCAACAGAATTTTACCAGGGTGAAGCCGGTCTTTACAAATAACATCCTCCGGCGCAATATCAAGAACGCCAACCTCAGAGGCCATAACGATCAGGTCATCCTTGGTTACATAATAACGGGCAGGCCTTAATCCATTTCGGTCCAATACAGCGGCAATTTGTTTGCCGTCGCTGAAGACCATCGCGGCGGGACCGTCCCATGGTTCCATCAAACAGCTGTGATATTCGTAGAATGCTTTCTTGTCGGCATCCATAGTTTCGTGATTGGACCAAGGCTCTGGAATCATCATCATGGTAACATGAGACAGAGACCGTCCGGCCAACAGCAAGAATTCCATCGTGTTGTCGAATTTCGCCGAATCGCTGCCCTCCGGGTCAATAACCGGCATAATCTTCGCTAAATCTTCCCCAAACAGGTCGGATTCACAGATCGCTTGGCGGGCGTGCATCCAGTTTTCGTTGCCCTTTAATGTATTAATTTCTCCATTATGGATAAGATATCTGTTAGGATGCGCCCGTTCCCAGCTTGGGAATGTATTTGTGCTGAAACGGGAATGCACAAGCGCCAGCGCAGTTTCAACGGTAGGGTCCCTTAAATCCAAATAGAAGGTATCTACCTGATCTGTAGTGAGCATGCCTTTATATACTATAGTAGTACTGGACAGACTTGAGAAATAGAAGTATTCCCCGCCCTGCACATCTGAATAATGGATAGCTTTCTCCGCCCGTTTACGAATCACATAAAGCTTTCGTTCGAAAGCAGCGGCATCCTTCAAATCTTCATTGCGGCCAATAAAGACCTGACGAATAAAAGGCTCAACCGATTTCGCGGATTCACCAAGCAGCGTATCTTCCGTTGGAACGGTTCTCCATCCGAGCAAGGTTTGGCCTTCTTCTATAATAATGTTTTCCAATAATTTCTCACATTGTTTGCGGAGTGTCGGATTGGGAGAGAAGAAAACCATCCCTACACCATATTCTCCCGGAGCAGGCAGCTTGATGTTGCGTTTATCCAATTCTTTCAATAGAAAAGTGTGCGGAATTTGAAACAGAATTCCCGCTCCATCCCCCGTATTGGTTTCCGCGCCTTGGCCACCGCGGTGATCCAAATTAGTTAAGATTGTTAACGCTTGGCGTAAAATTTCGTTTGATTTGCGTCCCTTAATATTAGCAACAAAACCAATGCCGCAAGCATCATGTTCAAATTGCGGGTCATAAAGACCTTGTTTCACGGGCATTCCTAATTGTGTCATGGTGTGCAACCTTCCTAATCTAAGTATATTTAATCATTTTAACATCCCTATATGATGTTATCAATTTAATATTTTTTATACCCCTGATAAATCTATATGTAGCGTATATGCATTTTTTAAAAATATTTCTATCATACCAATTGCGTAACCAAGCCTATTAGACTCATGTAAAGAGACAATAGAGTGAATGTTTATGAATTATTATTCATAATTATTATATTTAGCCCGCTCAATTCTTTAGGCTGTTACATTAATCGTTCATCAACTTGTCAATGAGTTTGTTGGATTCTACAACAGCTAGGAGCCCTTCCTTGCAGATCGCCTCTGCCAAGCTGGGATATTTCATTCTATTAACCTGTGAATTTGACAAGTCTACTCTTTCCCCGCTGTAGAAATAAGCTTCAAACCCCTGGCCATCGGGACTGCTTTGCATCGACCAATGCTTGAATTTGGCAAGAATCTGCATAGCCGAATAGACTACCGTGGAGTAATTCGGCACCCGCTCCATTTCGTTCTTCTCCCCCACCCGGCCGTTCGAACGCAAGGTAAACCAATAATCCTGATCCTTCTGATCCTCTAATCCGCTATCCAACCGCTGAACTTGTAATCCGAATATATATTCTGCCACAATAGCATCCAATTCCCTGCCCGGCTTCATGGCCATAATCTTGGAAATTTGTTTGGCTTTCATCTGTTTGCGCAATAAACTTATACTGTCACTCAATTAAACGCACTCCCCAAAATTTAAGTCTCCTTCTAGTATAGTATAATTGGGCTCTAAAAGGAATTTGGACAATGATGGAGAATGTTAGATGAAGGATATTTTATAATAAAAAAACCTGGGAGAACCTGCTATGGAAAACTCGACAACAACAAACACAATGAAACGCGGAAGAAAATCCCCGCCCTCCATGAAATGGTACGAGATGATCATCGTCGCGCTGGCCTTGGCGGCTTGCACCTACCAATTTATGGTTACTTTTGCAGGGGGCAAACCCTTTCCCGGGATATCCTGGTGGACATTCGGGTGGGGGATTTTGGCGGGCTCCCAGATGTTGGTGACCAAAGCCATGCGGTTTCCGCTTGCCCCCGGCAAATGGATCGATTTCACCTATGTCCCGATATGGGTGCTTAGCTTTACACTTCCGGCCTACTATTCTTTATTGCTGTTAATCTTGTTCTCCATGATCATCTATATTGTCTTTCCGAACCAATTCTCTTGCCGCAAGACGGTGGGGGCTTATGTATTCCATCTGTCTTACCAAACGCTGTTGTTCTTCGTCACGATTCAATGCTTCTGGTTAGCCCGTGATTATTTCAGTGTGGCCGCTTGGGGCGGGTTATCCTTGACTGGAACCATAGCTATGTTTGCTTCGATGTTTGGCTTGATGTTTACGGATACTTTTCTGGGCGGACTGATCCAGAAGCTTGAAGGGCAGCGCAATGTCGGAGCGGAGTGGTCGAAGGATTATGGACGTATTACTTTAGTGCAAACTCTGTTGAGTTCATTAGCGATGCTGTTCGCGGTATTGTACGGAGAAGCCCATTATATCCAGCTGGCAGTTATTTACGGTTTCTTCTTATTGGCCATTGGGATTATGCACCGGGCTACATTCCGGCAGGAAGATTATATG
>DASWUO010000075.1:0-5354 GCA_036401615.1 Bacilli bacterium
AGCTGGGGACTAAGAACCCAAGCTGTTCCCGTCCATGGAGGAACCGCACCGGGCGAAGCATTGACGTATGAACTTAAATTGACTATAAGGTAATGAATGAGGGAAAACACATGTCGTTAAATCCAGTAAACGAGCGCCAACAGCAAATCCTAGACCGCATGGCTTATTATGGAGAAGTGAAGCTGGCTGAACTGAAGAAAGCCTTCAATGTGACAGAAATGACCTTGCGAAGAGATCTAGAAAAGCTGGAGCTAATCGGCTTAGTTAAACGGACCTTGGGTGGGGCCATTCTTATTGGTAAAGATATTGCCCTGATGGAAAGAACAGGGAGATTAATTGAAGAGAAAATGAAAATAGGTTTACAAGCGGTACAGTTCATTCAACCGGGTGACTCTATTTTTCTAGATGGGGGTTCAACAACCCTGCAGGTTGCAATATCTTTAAAGCCGAATATGAATATCACCGTTGTAACGAATGCTTTGAATGTGGCTGCAGAGCTGCAAGGCAAACAGATATCGACGATCGTGGTTGGTGGTATACTATTAGAAAAAACCTCTACCTTGGTCGGTCCGCTTGCCTGTGAAACCGTGGCCAAAATGGCATTCGACCGGGTTTTTATAGGAACTACAGGTGCTACAGCGCGGCATGGCTTTAGCAACTCCAATATGCATGAAGCCGAAATCAAACGATTTGTTATGGAACAGGCAGCCGAAATCAATATTGTCATGGATCATACCAAGTTCGGCACCAAGGATTTATTCTCCTTTGCATCATTGATTGCGGTGGATCGGATTATTACGGATCGTCTGCCGGATGAAGAACTGGCTCAAGCCTTAAAAGAGGCATCATTAGAAGTAGTTATAAGTCCGTGAAGGGCCGACAAGCCGGGGTTTCTAGAATCAGTGACGTTAAGGTAAGTCGTTAATGTTCTTCAAGTTGGCTCTTATAAAAAATTTTTTAACAAAATTAAAAAAAACAATATACAAACTAATAACAAGTAGATAAACAGTAAACGAATACTCTAGCTTCCATCCGGTATATTCAAAAACATGAGCTAGAACCGTGATCCATTCGAATAAGGTTCCGAAAATAGAACCGGCCAAAATAAAAAAGAAATTGGAAATACCGCGAATGTTCCATTTATCATAATAATGTAACAGGATATAACCAAATACGGGGTAAAGAAAACAAGTGAAAAAGTCGGATAATTCAAAAAGGGTACTGTCATTAAGGTAATATAAAGTATAAGGCGGGTATTCCAAGATTAAGTCGGTTGATTTTTCCAGCGAAAAACTGAATAAAACAATTAGGATTGTGATGGTTTGCGGAAAGCGTTTCGGAAGCCGAAATGCAAAAGTATAAGTTGCGATTAACGAGATAATGATCATCCATTCATTATAATCAAAGTTCTTAGGAAGCTCTAACACATTCATCTAATGATCATCTCTTTTTTCAGAATTTTTCGAAACCATAACAGGAATAGGTATAAAACAAATATGAGTAATAGCCATTCTGCATAGGACCACCATACTTTCCAAGGAGGCGCAAGATGGATGATCTTCAGCCAATTCGAAATGTATTCTATACCAACCATAACAGAGCTGATAATTAACGTTAATGTTATCTTACTGCCTAAGGAACGCACTGAAAGATATAGATCCATTAACCAAGTTATAAGTAGTGGATAAAGTAAAAATCGATTAAAAACAAATGACCATACATAAAATAAATGAGGATTCACTTGTATGGTTTTGTAATTTAAAATGATTATGGCCATAAAAGTACCTTGTAGAAACACTGTAAGCATAGAACAAAATAAAATTTCAAATAAATGGAGCTTTTTGGGAACCCCCACAAAGAAGATAAGAAATATTAAATTTGCTGCTAAAACTATATTGAAAACCATAATTTACCTTTCGACTTTCATCTTTTTATAGGAAGGGTTCAGCTGCTCAGGGTTAATGTACCCATTTTTTTAACACGCCATACTTATTTTACATTTGTAGAAAATAGGGAATTAGAGATAATAAAGGCGTCCAAACTGCCCGATCCCTAAACTCCGCTGGCAGATGATAAAGGTTGGCAAATAGGGTATAATTCAAGGAGTGAAATAGGATATGGGGGTAATTCCATAATGAAGCATGGAATTGATATCTATGAGAGCAAGCATTCGGATGGAGATTTGATCAAGGAACATTCCCATGATTTTCATCAGTTTCTCTACGTCCTGGACGGGAAAGGCGAAATCATTCTGGAAGGGATTAAATATGACTTTGAACCTAATGATGGTGCTTTGATTGTTCCATTCTCGCGGCATTCCGTCATCTCAAATGCGAAGCTTTCGATTCTGGTGCTTGCTTTCCGGGAGGATTACCTGGATTTGACGATTCAACAGGGTTTGCTGCATACATTCTTCAAACTCTCCAAACTAATCGGACCTCATCCATTTACAGTGAGCGAACTCCGCAAATTCCTGAGAAAGATGCTATTTGAGAGTGCTCTCGGCAAACCAATCAATTACTTGGCTATAAAAATATATTTGGCGGAAATCCTGCTGCTGCTTGCCCGTTCCCATAAAGTTTCGCAAATAACGGATATGAATGGATTGCGGGCAGAAAGGCTGCGCAATTACATCGATGGGCACTATTATGAAATCACCGGTTCCACGGATATTTCGGGTAAGCTTGGCGTGAGCGCCCGGCATATGAACAATATATTTAAAGAACAATACCAGATTACTCCGATCCAGTATCTAGCGACGGTTCGAATGGAACTGGCAAAGAAGCTGCTTACCCACTCAGATAAGGATATCGCATCGATCTGCTTTGAGATTGGGTTCGAATCACTCTCTTCGTTTTACCGCACTTTCAAAAATTATCAACAAACTTCCCCCACCGCATATCGCAAGAAAAATCATTTCCGATATTAAGAATTTTTCCTGAATTCGTAAGACGAATATATCCTCTGTGATATATCCTAAGAATATATTCACATTTCAGGGGACAGGGGATTTTCTTATGGCAGAATATCAAGTTGGCATTATCATGAATGGAGTTACAGGTCGAATGGGAACCAACCAGCATTTGATTCGATCGATTGCAGCCATTCGCAATCAAGGGGGAGTTAAACTCCTGAACGGGGATGTTATTATGCCCAACCCAATTTTGGTAGGACGGCAGGAACACAAACTGAAGGCCTTGGCGGAAGCCAACGGTATTTCGCGTTGGAGTACAGATCTTGACCAATGTTTAACGAATGCAGAGGATACCGTATATTTTGATTCGCAAATGACTTCCTTTCGGGCGGATAGTATTAAGAAGGCGATTGCTGCAGGCAAGCATATTTACTGTGAGAAGCCTACCGCGCCTTCCTTAGAGGAGTCATTGGAGCTGGCCAGATTAGCTAAAGCGGCAGGTGTGAAGAACGGTGTGGTACAAGATAAGCTATTCCTTCCAGGCCTGATTAAACTAAAAAGGCTTATCGATTCCAGGTTTTTCGGCAAAATTCTATCCGTGCGCATGGAATTCGGCTATTGGGTTTTTGAAGGGGATTGGCAGCCGGGACAGCGTCCTTCCTGGAATTATCGCAAGGAAGAAGACGGCGGCATTATTGTTGATATGTTCGCTCACTGGCGCTATGTATTAGATAATTTATTTGGAGCGGTACGTTCCGTTTCATGTCTGGGCGTTACTCATATTCCCGAGCGTATTGATGAGAAGGGAGCCCGCTACAAATGCACAGCAGATGATTCGGCTTATGCTACCTTTCAGTTGGAAGGCGGAATTGTCGTGCAGGCTAATTCCTCTTGGACGGTAAGAGTAAATCGCGAAGATTTGCTCACGATTCAGGTGGATGGTACAGAGGGAAGCGCTGTTGCAGGCCTTCGTGACTGCAGCACACAGCATCGGGTGAATACATGCAAACCGGTATGGAATCCGGATATCCCTAATCCCTTTAAATTTCGTGAGCAGTGGCAGGAGGTGCCGGACAATCAAATTTTCGACAACGGCTTTAAAGTGCAATGGGAGTTATTTCTTAAGCATGTGGTCTGCGATACGCCATTTCCTTGGGACCTGCTTGAAGGGGCCAAAGGAACACAACTGTCCGATCTTGGAATGATTTCCTGGAATGAAAAACGCTGGATCGATGTACCGGAATTAACCGTATAGGGATGAGGGATGATGTATGGTTCAAGCATTGAAATTGCCGGGAGCCGGAGGCTCTTTATATTCATATATCCCTGGAAACTCAGGATCTTTTGATATACCGAAGGGCTATAAACTGAAAAGCCGCATTGCCTTCTCAGCTGCGCACGTGGTTTGTGATCCTTATGCAGATACCGATCCGCTCACCAACTCCCAAATCGATTGGGATGCAACGATGGCCTACCGCCATCATTTATGGTCCCTTGGGCTTTCTGTGGCCGAGGCCATGGATACGGCCCAACGCGGAATGGGGCTGGATTGGCATCGTTCCAAGGAGCTTATTCGGCGTTCTCTTGCCGAGGCTCGTTCCGTATCAGGCCGCATCGCTTGCGGGGCCGGTACGGATCATTTGGCCGCAGCGCCTAATCTTTCCTTGTCTGCTATCGAGGCTGCCTATGAGGAACAATGTTCTTTTGTGGAAGGGCACGGCGGTCAGGTTATCCTTATGGCGAGTCGGGCGTTAGCGGCGACTGCGAAGGGGCCGGAAGATTACGAGAGAGTTTACAATAAAATACTGCGGCAAGTATCCAGTCCGGTTATTTTGCACTGGCTTGGCGACATGTTTGATCCGGCGCTTCGCGGGTATTGGGGATTTCCCGATTCAGGCGAAGCGATGGAGGTCTGCCTTAGGGTCATTCAAGCGAATTCAGACAAGGTGGACGGGATCAAGATTTCTTTATTGGATGCGGGCAAAGAAATAGCCATGCGCCGCCGATTGCCTGAGAAGGTGAGAATGTATACAGGGGACGACTTTAACTATCCCAGCTTGATTCAGGGGGATCAATTTGGTTTCAGCCATGCCCTCCTGGGCATTTTTGACGCCATTGCCCCGGCAGCCGCTGCCGCCATTTATTGCTTGGACCAGAACGATTTGATAGGCTATCAGCGAATTTTGGAGAAAACCGTTCCTCTTTCCAGGCACATTTTTCAAAAACCGACTTATTCTTATAAAACGGGCATTGTTTTTCTAGCTTACCTGAATGGATTTCAGTCTCATTTCCGGATGATCGCCGGGGCAGAGAGCGCTCGTTCCATTACTCATCTTGCGGAATTATTCGTATTTGCCGATGAGGCGGGATTATTGATTGACCCTGAAATTGCAGCGGAACGAATGCAAGTTATATTATCTGCTGCCGGATTAAGAGGTGG
>DASWUO010000076.1:0-9361 GCA_036401615.1 Bacilli bacterium
TGATCTTTCCAGCAATCGCGCCATCCATCGGCAGGCTGCCTTGGATTACATGAAACGCGAGCTTGAATTCACCTCGGCTGTAGGCGGCAGTTATATGCTTGTTGTACCTGGTGCGGTTGGCCGTCCAAAAGCTTATGACAATACAGAATTTGAAAGAAGTGTGGAAACGCTGCAGATGGTTGCGGATTTATTTACACAATATAAGATCAAAGCCGCAATAGAACCGATTCGCTCAGCAGAAGTGAGTTTTGTTCATACGCTTGCTGATGCCAAGCATTACATCCAAGCGGTTAACCATCCTGGAGTTGCTCACATCAATGCCGATGTTTATCATATGCAGGCCGAGGAAACGCACATCGGTGAAGCTTTGGTAAATGCGGGAGAAATGCTGGTCAACCTTCATATGGCTGACAGTAACCGCTGTGCGCTTGGCGAAGGCGCGATGGATTTGGACACGATTATCATGGCTTTATATTTGCTGGATTTCAATAAGGAAGACCGCTATGTAACGCCCGAGCCTCTCGGTCCCGGAGGAGACCCGTATCCTGCAATGAATGGGAAACCGGATAAAGCGGTTTTGGAAAAGTTGGTACAGCAAACAGCTGTATATTTCCGTGAGCGGGAAGAGGTTCTTCTGGGGTGACGGGAGATCTAACAGGAAAGATAGAGTCAGGCTATATTTGCAAGGTATTATCTAAAAATATGATTAACAGGAGATTGGCATGTTAAAGGAAACCGGCAACAAAAGCTTAACAGGTGCCATATTAGCCGGAGGAGAAAACCGCCGGATGAACGGGCAAGCCAAGGCTTTGCTTCCCTTCTCCGGCGAACTGTTAATTGAGCGGCAAATTCGTGAGCTGCAACGAATCTGTTCGGAGGTTATGGTCGTCACTAATGAACCGGAGCTATATTTACCTATTCTTGATTCTGCAGTTCGGGTTATTTCTGATATTTACCCCCGAAACGGTCCTTTAAGCGGCATACATTCAGTGTTAACGCAATCCAGCTATGAGGATGTCTGGATCGTTGCCTGTGATATGCCTTTTATTTCTGCCAAAGCAGCCAAATGGATGCAGGTAAGAAAATCAGAGCTTAAAGTAGATGCTGTAATTCCAATAAGTTTCACAAAAATCCATTCTCTGCATGGAATTTTCACAAAGTGCTGCATGGAGCCGATTTCCGGAATGCTTGAGGCTGGGGAATATCATGTAATGGAGCTGTTGAAGAAGGTGAATTGGTTTGCAGCTGATGAGATTTTTTTTCATGAGAAAGGATTAGACATGATTTTTACAACGAACGTAAATACTTACGAAGATTACTTACAGGCTCTTATTTTATTGCAAGGGCTTGATGTTTGATCAGAAATCCCATAATTAGTTTGGTTATATAAGCCATGATAATCCACCAGCTGCGCACCTCTAACGAAGGACCAAATTTACCCAATATAAATCTTAACTTGTACATCAGGTGAGAAATTATGCAATAATGTTAAGTAGTTATTCAAATGAATAAGGATGCTGGAATTTAGGGGGGTTCCTATGGTAAGCAGCAACAATGATAGCGGCTATAGTTTATATCATAAGGAACTAACAACCGGTGAATATCATCCGAAGGTGACTGCTTATTATTTCCGCCAGTGGGATTCCTATCGGATGCCTTTTCACGCACATAGAGCCGTTGAGATTATGTATGTTATTTCAGGGGATTGTGTTGTTGAGACACTAAAGGAATCTTTTTCATTAAAAAAAGGTGACTTTATTCTGCTTGATGCGAATGTATCGCACAACCTGTTGGTTGGCGAGGAAAATCCATGCAGAATGCTGAATGTGGAATTCGTATTTGCCAGCGCTGAAGGCGGCTTTCCTTCAATAAAAGATTTGGCAGCCTCGAACGGCACTTTAACTTCTTTCCTTTCAGATGAACGTCCTTTTATCGTGCTGAAGGACCTGAGCGAAGTGTATCACACTTTAAAGAGCTTGGTTTTGGAATTAGACGAGAAGGGCATGGAGAATGGGCTGATGGTGCATCTCCTGCTTTCGCAGCTGTTGATCCGCATTGCCCGACTTGCTATTGAAGCGAAGGAAAGCGAGCAGCAACAGGCTGATTTCTATGTGAAGAAGGCTATTGCCTTCATTCATCATAACTATGACCGTGACATACAAGTCAAAGATATCGCTTCTGTGGTCAATCTGCATCCGGGGTACCTTCACCGCATCTTTAAAGCCAATACTAACAGTACCGTAGTGGAGTACCTCACAGCTCTAAGGGTGGATAAGGCGAGAATGCTGCTGGCCCAAACCGATATTCCCGTGATAGAAATTTCCGAGTATGTCGGCATTAACAGCCGGCAGTATTTCAGTGCAATTTTCAAAAAGTATACGGGAAAATCTCCAGTTGAATTTAGAAAAACCATCAGTGCGTCCAAATGGACACAAAGTTAGGATTTTATACATCCGTTTGGCAAAAGAGTTTGGATATTGATAACACTGCTCGCCTGTTACTGCTACAATTCTAGGTATAACCTACTATTCTAGCAAGCACTGAATGAGGTTCTCTCGTTCGGAAATACAAGGAGGAGTATTTTTTATGTCGTTTAAAATTGTTTTTATTGGTGCGGGCAGTATCGGTTTCACAAGGGGACTTATGCGCGATATGCTGGCAGTGACGGAGTTTCACAATATCGAGGTGGCCTTTACGGACATCAACCCGCATAATTTGGATATGGTGACACAGCTTTGCCAACGGGATATTCAAGAGAACGGATTGGACATTAAGATTTCTTCAACGGTAAACCGCAGAGAGGCTTTGAAGAATGCTAAATATGTATTTGTGGTCGTACGGGTCGGTGGAATGGATGCTTTTCAGCATGACATCGATATTCCATTGAAATATGGCGTTGACCAGTGTGTAGGCGACACGCTTTGTGCCGGCGGAATCATGTACGGGCAGCGGGGGATTGCGGTAATGCTGGATATTTGCAAGGATATTCGCGAGGTGGCGGCATCAGGCTGCTTGTTGTTAAATTACGCTAATCCCATGGCTATGCTTACTTGGGCGTGTAATAAGTATGGCGGCGTGAAGACGATAGGATTGTGTCACGGTGTGCAGGGCGGGCATCATCAAATTGCTAAGGCACTTGGATTGGAGAAAGAAGAAGTCGATATTGTGTGTGCCGGAATTAACCACCAAACGTGGTATGTTCAGGTGAAACATCAGGGTGAAGATATGACCGGCCGATTGCTTGAAGCATTCGAGAATCATCTCGACTTTGCCCAGACGGAAAAAGTACGGATCGATATGCTGCGGCGGTTTGGTTACTATAGTACAGAATCAAATGGCCACTTAAGTGAGTATTTGCCATGGTATCGTAAGCGCCCGCAGGAAATCATGGAGTGGATCGACCTTGGGGTATGGATCAATGGCGAAACCGGCGGGTATTTGCGGGTATGTACGGAAGGACGCAGCTGGTTTGAGACGGATTTCCCTAACTGGCTAAAGGATCCGGCCATGAAATATTTGGCGGAAGAGCGCGGCGAAGAACACGGTTCCTACATTATTGAGGGTTTGGAAACCGGACGGGTTTACAGGGGGCATTTCAATGTAGTCAACAATGGTACCATCTCGAACCTTCCGGATGACGCGATCATTGAGGCTCCGGGGTATGTGGACCGCAATGGCATCAATATGCCGAAGGTGGGCGATTTGCCGCTGGGCTGTGCTGCTGTATGCAACGTCAGCATTTCCGTACAGCGCCTTGCTGTTGAAGCTGCGGTACATGGAAATGACACACTGCTGCGTCAAGCGATGATGATAGATCCGCTAACGGGTGCCGTATGTAACCCGCGGGAGATTTGGCAGATGGCCGATGAAATGCTGGTCGCCCAGGAGCAATGGCTTCCGCAGTATGGAGCATCAATCGCAGCGGCAAAGAAACGTCTAGCCGCAGGCAACTTGATTCCAACACGGGAGAATTATCAAGGCGCTGCCCGTCTCAAGGTGAAAACCGTTGAAGAGATGCAGCAAAACCGCGAAGAAGCAAACAAGAACTCAGGCGAATCTGACAAAGCGAAGGAACGTCCGGCTGCTGCTGCTGTAAAAAACTAAGTATGATTGACGAGTGTGATTGGAACTAATAGAAAATTAAACAGTCCACTAAGGGCTGTTTTTTCCATTTAACCGCTAATTCCATTTGGTTTCACGCTGCCTTGTGCCCTTGTTTTCAAAACCTTTTGGAGGGTATCCCCTTTCGTCAGGAATAGTTGAAAGAGGTGAATCGATTGTAATGACTGATATGGATAGAAAGAGGTGAATCGATTGTAAGACTGATATGGATCGCGAGATGGATCGGCAGGAATCGTTTATTTTTAGGGAATCCTAAGTTAAATGGTCAATTTTGTATAGGTGATGGTTCTAATTGAGGTACAGAGCTGCATTAATTCTTCGAAGATCGAAACCGTCTTTCGGAATTTCATGTTTAGACGATAGCAAAATTCGTTCAAATACGATTGCAGATGCCGCTTCCCTAAACCATGGAAAGTGGCGTGGATCCATCTACGCGACGCCTTAAATAAGGGGTAGGTAGGTCTTTGGCTCATCGGTGCGTACTGTTTAATGTTGTAATCTGTTGCTGCGCTTTCTTCGACATTTTCTGCAGCAAAAGCCTTCAATCCGCTACCCATGATGTCCTTTTCTTTCAAGTGCTCATCTGAAATGAGTTTGATTTTTACATATTGTGGTTCTTGAAAGCTATTCATGGTTGCACCGACCAATGCAGGGGACTCCTGGGGAAGCCGATCAAAAGAATGGCTGTTGGATGGATGTCCATAGATCGCGCTTGTAATATTGACATCGCCGGTGAGTTGAACCTCCGCATCTGCTTTCCCCATTGCATGGCGGATTTTATGTGCGATAAGCCAACCTGTCTTATAACCGACATGAATAATCCGGCTCAACTCTATGGCATTTGTCTTAATATTCTCTTGTGAGAGCAAGTATAGAGCCAGAAACCATTTGCGTAAGGGGGTTGAACTTCCTTCCATGATGGTCCCGACAATCGGTGAAGCTTGATATCTGCAAACCACACATTCAAACAGCGGCAAACGCCGGGTTTCCGTCAGGTAAACATCGCGGCAGCCACATCTGTCACAGCTAAAGCCATTTGGCCATTTCATTTGTATAAGATAGTCAACGCACACTTCCTCTGAATGAAAGCGGGCAAGAAACTCTTCCAATCCAGTATTCTGTTTCATCTCTTGATTCATCGCAACAATCTCCCTGCAACCTTTTCTTCCATTATACCGTACATATGTTCTATAATCAAGTAATTTATACCAATATGTATACGCCGTTACATTTTACACACGCACGCTTGGGATTCACGCAAATGATAGGAATAATCTTCTGAAAGGAGGGGATAGCATCCCAAAGTCCACAAGAAATACAATCAGAGCAACTAAGTTTATTTAGTGAATCAGAGCAAGTTACCAATAATTTTTAACTATGTTATGATAGATGAAAGATTCATAATGGAGGATAAACATGCTTGACAAGCGGTTCCATAGAGATGTGATTAAAGTAAATGAAGCTCAAGATAGGATTAAACAGCATATTAAAGAGGGGGGTACTGAAGAAATCACCTTGGAGCAGAGCTTCGGCCGGAGGCTGGCTGAGTCGATTATTGCTGCTCATCCAATGCCGCATTTTCGCCGTTCGGGCATGGATGGATTTGCCGTAAGATCAGCTGATATAATTGGAGCTAAGCCGGAAACTCCTGTCTATCTGGAGGTAATAGAAGAAATTCCTTGTGGTTCGGTTCCTGTTAAACTGATAGTCCAAGGAACGGCGGCAAGAATCATGACAGGTGCCTGTGTTCCTGAAGGCGCCGATGCGGTAATCATGCTGGAAATGACGGAGACTATGCTGGAAGCTTCGCAGCAAGAAATCGCAATGCAAGAAATGGTGAAGCGGGATGTTGGGATGCCTGAAACCATGAACAAAACGAGGGTGGCTATAAAAAGGCAGATGTTACCCGGTGACAACATTACCCCAGTAGGATATGAAATTAAATCCGGTCAACAGCTATTGGAGAAAGGAACAGCCATAGGTCCGGGAGAAACAGCCTTGCTGGCTTCTTTTGGTGATTCCTAAGTCCAAGTTTACAAGCAGCCCCGGGTTGCCATATTCGCTACCGGATCTGAACTGCTGCCGGTCGGCCATCCGCTGGAAACGGGAAAAATCCGCAACAGCAACGGGTATATGATAGCAGCCCAGGTGAAGGCGGCGGGAGGTATTCCTCTATTGATGGAAACCGTTAGCGATGATGCAGATCAAGCCCGGAAGGTAATTTTACAAACATTTTCTTCAGTTGACCTGGTTATCACAACCGGCGGTGTATCTGTAGGCGACTATGACATTATGGTGGATATTTTCGCACAATGGGAGGGTCAGCTTCTTTTTAACAAAATAGCTCTTCGACCGGGAAGTCCAACTACAGCAGGCGTCTGGCAGGATAAATTTCTTATTGCGCTGTCCGGTAATCCGGGCGCCTGTTTTGTAGGATTTGAATTATTTGCCGGGCCTGCTTTAAGAGGATTTCAAGGAATGCAGCAGATGTTCCCGACGGAATACGAAGCTTTCCTGGGTGTGGATTACCCTAAAGGTAACGCCTATCCCCGCTATATAAGAGGCCGCAGCTATGTAAACCAAGGCAAGATTTACGTTATACCCTCGGGGCCGGATAAATCAAGCATCATGACCTCGATCAAGGACAGTGATTGCTTAATTATTATCCCTCCCGGAGGGAAAGGCCTTCAGGAGGGTCAGCTTGTTACGGCAATGAGGCTTAACGGAACTTAAGGTATACGATGCCTGTAAATAAGCAATGCTTATAAGATTGCTACAGCGGAGTTCCGCCGAAGAGGAAACGCAATTCCCATGTAGAGTCAGCCAGATTAGTGATTTGTACACCGCCGGAAGCAACAGAAAAGGTATGCAGGATTTGCCCGTTGCCAATATAGATCCCTGTATGAGTGATGGTTTCGGTGGATTTGTTGATGCTTTCATAATCCGCAGGTTTATACCCTTTATAGGACATAAAGAACACCAAATCCCCCTTCTTCAAATAGTGCCAGTTGCTGCTGGTTTTGCCGATTTGTTTGACAAGATCGCCTTGCCCTCGGGAGTCCCCGGGCAATTTCATTCCAATCCCATCCAGATAAGCCTGTCTCACGAAATCCGAGCAATCAAACGTAGATGTATTCTGCCGACTGGAGCCGAACTCATAGGGTGTGCCTAAATATTTCATTCCGGCGTCAATCGCCTTCTGGGCAGCTGCTTCCGGATCCATCAACTTGTAAGGTTCAACATAAGTAGTCGATATATATTGTGTGCTAGTGGAAACATAACCAATGACTAAATTCTTGTCTTCGGCTTTATACCAGTACTCATTCACTTTATCAATAATATAAAGTGCTTCACCACTCTGCAAATAACGATTATTGGCGTATCCGGTGCTTGGACCTGTGCGGAAGGAAACTGATTTAACAACGGTAGCGTTCGGTTCTGCTTTTACAGAGATCGTCTCAATTCGAATATATCTTGTTAATGTGCTGGCATATCCAATCCGACCGTTCTTGTCCTTTAATTTATACCAACTCTCATTGACCTTGGAAATCAACAACAGACGTTCCCCCACGGACAAGTACCGAATGCGGCTGCCGGAAAGAGAAGGCTCTGTTCGAAAATTAACACTTTCCAGCACAACGGCATTCTGAACGTTTACCATGTACGCCAGAATTTGATTTGGAAGCATACTTAGAAACATGGACACCATTAACAGCAAAATCGCACTTTTCTTCTTCATTGGAACTTCCTCCTGTTTTTTATGTGATAACACACTTGAGTAATACTTTCCTTGCTTACCAATGTTTTCTTAGATGTTGAGTTGATTATCTTCCATAACATTTGGGCTGGCTAGTAGAAAATATTTACAATAAGAGGTGGAAAAACTCACTCTTTTTTTTGGACATGGGCTATAAGATACACGTATAATGAAGACAAGCATGAGTCGGCCTATTTTCGTACCGGGCTTTCGGCTTAATTGGATTAAAACAAACCGTTTACCTCCATAACCGGGACTTTATACCCATAATAAAAATCGTTAAAAAGGCCTATAGGCAATTTGAACCATTATCTATAAAAATTCATGAATTTAGGAAAAAGAGGGAGTTTACAGGATGAAATTTCATGTTGGGAAAAAAGTAAAAATCATGTTTCTCACGGGAGCTGCTGCCAGTTTGATCATGGTATTAGGGGCTTGTTCGGGTGATGGAAATCTTAATAAAGCAGTCGATAAACCTGAAAATAATCAGGAGCATGAGCATGGAAATAAAGCGGGAAATGGTCAAGGAAATCAGGATTCCGGCGATCCTGATGAAATTACTTTAATGCACATACACGGTTTGGGTTACTCTGTACACGGCGAGCGTATTCTTGTTCCTTCCCATATGGGATTGACGGTGTATGCTAACGGCAAATGGATGGCACCAACGGGAGAACTCCATGATTTTATGGGTTTTGCCACCGTAGATGACAGGTTTTACAGCAGCGGACACCCCCCTGAGGGATCCACTCTGGAGAATCCGCTTGGTCTTGTGGTCAGTGACGACGAGGGGAAGACCCTTACATTTCTTGATCTCTATGGCGAAGCTGATTTTCATGGTTTGACAGCAGGATATAAAACACATGCTATTTATGTAATCAGTCCAGCGGTGAATTCCCGGATGGAAAGCAAAGGCTTATTCTATACATTGAATGAAGCAAAAACTTGGGCGAAAAGTGAGATGAACGGCATAACCATTGCTCCTTCCGCTCTGGCGGCACATCCAACGAATGAAGCGGTAGTCGCGGTTGGAAACCAGTTGGGGGCCTTTCTTTCCCATGATTATGGCAATCACTTTGCAGCATTTGTGGAAGACATGCAAACGACTGCTTTATTCTATCAATACAATGGGGAACTGTTAGTTGGCGGGGTTAGGAATGGTGATGCCGTGCTGTTTCGTTACCATGTTGAGTCACGGCAGAAGGACGAGATTAAAATTCCTGTTTTAGAACAGGATGCCATTCAATATATTAGTCAGAACCCTATGAAGACGGATGAATTGGTTTTTGCCACGTTTGCGAAGGATGTATACCTTTCGGAAGACAAGGGGCAGAGTTGGGAGAAAATCGCAGACCAAGGAATTTGTCTTGATGGAGGAAAGCAGTAAGAATGAATGGCTTATAATTAGGATGGAAAATTTAATAACGGAAAGGAAGGGGTAACATTGTTAAAAGGAATCCCCAGTATAATATCCCCGGAACT
>DASWUO010000077.1:0-1950 GCA_036401615.1 Bacilli bacterium
CAGGAACAAGGCCACAAACCATTTACGCATTGGGGTTCGGCTGCCTTCCATGACAGTCCCGACAATGGGTGAAGCCTGATAGAGGCAATCCATACATTCAAAAAGCGGCAATCGACGGGTATGAGTACGATAAGCCGAACGGCAGCCACAGCGGTCGCAGGCGTATCCGGCAGGCCATTTCTGCTCAATTAAATAATCGACACACGCCTCTTCCGTGGGAAACCGTGCAAGGAATACCTCCATACTATCCAAGTGATCCATCGTCATGGATTCGCTTATCACACTATCTTTCGTATCGTTCTCCGCATGAATAGATTTCTCCGTCAAAAAAAAACCCCCTCACAAAACAGCAAGTATATAATCTAGAATTCGAAATAACGTTACATCAACGTTATAACTGGAACTTTGCCTCAATTGTATATTCCATCTATCCGTCACTCTTCATGTCCTATTTCAAGTTCCTTTCATATATAAGGCCCCTTTTGAACCTTGCTCCTTTAGGGCTATCATGTTTTCTGGATATAAGGTCCCCAGAAAGCCGTAAGTTTCAAGAATAGCCCTGGTTGAGAAGGCATTCCCGAGAGTAAGGGCCCTTTCGAACCTTATTGCACGAATTCTTATGAAGTTTTCGATATAAGATTCAAAAAGAATCTTGAATAAGTCAATATCTAATAAACCCTTGTAAAATACAATAGGTAATAGAACGTTAAGTTTACCCGTTGTTACATTAATTTACTGCAATTTACTGCAAGCGGGTAAGTCCTAACTCTTCCAATTATACCAAACATGCATTCGTATTTCAAGTTTAAAATAGGACTTACCCAGTTAATGGATATCAATCCCAATTGGTTTGAAAATCGAACCATTTCACACTGAATTATTTGTTTTATATGGGCTTTATATCGGGTTATTGCATAAAAATGCCAACTTCAAGAGCGAAACTGCCATGATATTTGTCTTAAATCTTTGATTCCCTTAGTTATTGCAAAGTTATGCTCTAACGGAGAATCACCGATCCTCGTTATGGCATGAACTTGCTTTATCTGTCTTTTAAGGGGTATGTATCTATATTATTGCATAACCAATCGTGGTTATTGCACTACTTCGCCATACGTTCCCCAACATTGCTATTATTTATAATATTCGAGATATTAGCCCTTAAAGTGGGTAAGTCCTGTTTAAAATGGGTTATTTTATAAAAAAAAGAGGACCCTAAAGCGGTTATGTATTGAAGAATGATCCTGAGCGAACGGGATATCTCCCATAAGGGCCGGGTGGTGGCATAGAGAGTAGATATGGTATAAAATGGAAATTTCCATCGGCATTATCATTTGGTTGGTTATATGTTATAATATCTCAATGTAATGCTAGTAGAGCTATCATTCCGAAATAATTTCTGGGAGGAAAAGAAATGCCGTTAGTTTCAATGAACGAATTTTTACCTGAAG
The DNA here is from genome assembly GCA_036401615.1 of Bacilli bacterium. Lineage (GTDB taxonomy): Bacteria > Bacillota > Bacilli > Paenibacillales > DASWUO01 > DASWUO01. The sequence continues at coordinate 1,449 of DASWUO010000077.1, forward strand.
CGAAGAAGAAGAAATTTGCAGTTGGCCAATTTAACATGAATAATCTGGAGTTTGCCCAGGCGATCATGGAAGCGGCGATGGAAGAGAAGTCCCCTTTTATCTATGGAATCAGTGAAGGGGCTTTAAAGTATATGGGTATTGAATTTACGGTAGCCATTGCCAAAGCGGCGGCACAGAAATCGGGATTACCGATTGCCCTGCATTTGGATCACGGCAGCAGCTTTGAAGTAGCGATGAAGTGTATTCGCGCCGGATTCTCATCTGTCATGTTTGACGGTTCCCACCATTCCTTCGAGGAAAATATTCGTCTAACCAAAGAAGTGGTTAGAGCGGCTCATGCCATGGGCGTTTCGGTTGAAGGCGAGCTTGGTACCATCGGCGGCGTGGAAGATGATATCAGCGTGGATGAGGCCGATGCCAACATTGCCAAGCCTGAAGAGGCTATTCGTTTCTATGAAGAAACCGGAGTCGATTGTTTGGCCATTGCGGTTGGAACGGCTCA
>DASWUO010000078.1:0-6189 GCA_036401615.1 Bacilli bacterium
AACCGCCGCAGATTTGAATCCCTGACTAAAGAAGAGAACCTTCCCTGGATAAATCTGTGAATGCCGAGATAGGGTTTGTCTTGAAATAGCTTTACGTATAGAACCCTTCGAGATGGATAAAATAGTATCAAAAGAGGATAGAAGGGGTTATCCGTGAACTTTTCAGGCCTGTTAAAACAGTTAAAGAAACGTCTTCTCCGTAGACGCCGCTGGTTATCGCCGATATCTTGGCTTCTGCTAATTGGAGCAGGGATTACGGTTTTCATGTTACTATCCGAGGACCAAAATCCGCTGCCCAATGTTATTCCTGTAACAGAGTCGGTTGAAGGTAAACAAATGATGAATCCTGAATCCATTCCGGCCAATCCGCGGGAAGAGGTATTACTAAGCTTGAGAAACAGCACAGGCAGCAAGAATGTCATGGTAAAGGCGTTGTATGTTTGTGGAGAAGAAATGCAGCACATTGGTAGATTAAAGGCTTCGGATATCGTAAAAAAACTCGAAGATAATCAAGCTTGGGAAGCCCGGTTTGATGCTGGGGGCAATGTGGTGATGACCCATCATGTGGAAGACCTTTCTCCGGAATGTAAGAAGAACGCTTATATGGGTTTGGATGCTAATGGGAATTTAACTATGTTTGACGGGAAACCCGCTGAACAAAAAACCATTCGCACTTTCTTTCAGATGAATATTCAACATCTCGAAAGCAGTTTGCCGCAGGAAACCGTTCAAGAATTACGAACAGGAATTCGGATTTCTGATTTAGCCGAATATAATAGCGTACTTTCCACATTTAGTGATTATGCCTTGGAAGAAACAGAGAAGGTAATGAAGCCTTCCCAATAGCACCGACAATACCGGAAATCCCGAAGAGCCAGTCACAGTCTATTGTGTCTGTCTTTTTTTTTCTTAAAAAGTAATATAAAAGGAAGGTAGAACCGTTTCCATAGGTGTGTTATAATAATTTTTAAATACATATGTTCGGGTAATTTGGAGTCAGAGGAGAGAAAAGCCTTTGCTTATTATGGGTATAGATCCGGGCTTAGCTATTGTAGGTTTTGGATTTGTTGAGAAAACAGGAAGCAAGCTGACACCGGTTCAATATGGGTGTATTCAGACCGAAGCTCATACCGATTCAGCAGTCAGGCTTCATGAAATATATACTTCCTTGGGCCAGCTCGTTGATAAGTATAAACCGGATGCCGTTGCGGTAGAGAAGTTATTTTTTAACCAAAATGTCACTACAGCTATGGCCGTCAGCCAAGCAAGGGGTGTCATGCTTCTTGTTGCGGCACAACGCGGTTTGCAGATCGGCGAATATACGCCGTTGCAAGTGAAACAAGCCATCGTCGGATACGGTAAGGCAGAGAAACGGCAGGTTCAGGAAATGGTGAAGATTTTATTGCATTTGCAAGTGGTCCCGAAACCGGATGATGTTGCTGACGCTCTGGCTGTGGCGATATGCCACGCCCATTCCTGTACACTAAATGAGAAGCTCAAAGAGGTATCCAAGAGATGATAGATTTTCTTAAAGGTAACGTTGTGTTTATCGAAAATGATTATATTGTCATGGATGTCAACGGTGTCGGTTACCGTGTGTTTTGTGCTAACCCGCAAAGCTTTTCAAGCCTCAATGAAACCCCGACAAAGGTATTCATTTATCACAATGTGCGGGAAGATGCCATTCTCTTATTTGGTTTTCCAACACGGGAAGAACAAGCTCTGTTCCGCCGTTTGCTTGATGTCTCGGGAATTGGCCCGCGGGTAGCTTTGGGCATTCTCTCCGGAGGCCGCCCGGAGTCAGTTATCGCTGCGATTCAACAGGAAAATCTTGCTTTTCTAACAAAGCTGCCGGGAATTGGAATGAAAACGGCACAACGCATGATTCTGGACCTTAAGGATAAGTTAGGCGCTGTGATTCCGCTTCAGTCCAAGTCTCCGGATCCGAAGGGAGTTCATTTGGCGCCAGACAATCGATCTAATGGATCGAATTGGGAAGACGCGAAAGCAGGACTTATCGCTCTTGGCTATTCTGATGCTGAGATAGATCTTGTGCGGCATGGGATCAAAGCTCAAGTCAAGGAGACCGATTCGCCGGAGGTTCTCATTAAGACAGCTTTAAAAGCATTGTATGTCCAGAAGTAACACTGGAATACATCTGAACATTAGAGGAAAGTTGGTGAAATAAATGGATGACCGGATCATCTCGGCGAATTTAATGATGGAGGATCAAGCTGCCGAATTAAGTCTCCGTCCGAGATATTTGAACGAATATATAGGCCAGAATCAAGTGAAGGATAACTTAAAAATATATATAGAAGCGGCCAAATTTCGCAAGGAGGCCTTGGATCATGTTCTGTTGTACGGGCCTCCAGGATTAGGTAAGACCACCCTTTCCAATATAATAGCCAATGAACTTGGTGTTAATATCCGTACAACTTCCGGACCTGCCATTGAACGTCCGGGAGATTTGGCAGCTATATTAACAAATTTACAGGAGGGCGATGTCCTGTTTATCGATGAAATCCACCGCTTGCACAGGACCGTGGAAGAGGTGCTTTATCCCGCTATGGAGGACTTTGCCCTCGATATTATGATTGGTAAAGGACCAAGCGCCAGATCAGTCAGACTGGACTTGCCCGCCTTCACATTAATCGGAGCTACCACTAGAGCGGGGCATTTATCTTCTCCATTAAGAGACCGATTTGGTGTAGTAAGCCGTTTAGAGTATTATACTGTGGATGAATTAACGTATATCGTCAGCAGAACATCGGATATCCTGCAAGTCCAGATTGTTGGAGAAGCTGCAGGAGAGATAGGGCTGCGCTCAAGAGGAACACCAAGGATAGCAAACCGTCTATTGAAGAGAGTAAGAGACTACGCACAAGTAAAGGGTGATGGTATTATCACTTTGGATATAGCCCAGTCGGCTTTAAGATTAATTCAGGTAGACAATCTGGGTCTGGATTCCATTGACCATAAAGTGCTTCGCGCCATTATTGAAAGCTTTCGTGGGGGTCCTGTAGGACTTGACACCATTTCGGCGATTATAGGAGAAGAGAGCCAGACCATTGAGGATGTGTATGAACCCTATTTGCTGCAAATTGGATTTCTGCAGCGTACGCCAAGAGGCCGAATGGTCACTTCTGCAGCCTACAAACATTTAGGGCTCCAACCCCCGAATCAAGACGGCATCCTTTTTTGAAGAACAGATCTATTTTATAGCAACTTTTCCATGCCTGATAGAGTCTAAGTTTATAGACTGGCAAGAGAGGCGGAAAAAACGAAATGTTCATCATGAAACGGCCGAAACAATTAAATAGTTTTATCATTGCTATTCTACTGCTGTCGATCACAATCCCTCTTTTTAATATACATACCTTTGCTGCGATACCTAAACTAAATGAAATCAGGGTAGCTTTATTTATCGATTTAAGAGGAACAGTACCCTCGGTGACCCTGTCTTCCTCATCAGGGATCCAGATTGGCCTTCGTCAACCCGATGGTGTCAAGAATTGGTTTATCGAACCGATTAAATTTCGTGCGGGCATAGACCAATATATGATTCAACTATTGGAATCAACGGATTATGCAGCGGCCAAAACATTGTATACTAAATTAGCAAGCACCCCCTATCAACCTTATTTAATAACCCGCAGTTTAAAAGACGTTAAAATGTATTATGTATACACCGGACAATACAGTACCAGGGCAGATGCCTTAAGCACCAAGGACAAAATAAATGCGGATTTGACCATAACCGCGCTTTTGAATAAATCCAAAGTTTTCTTGACTGGCCCTCTGCATTGGAATGCAGGTACTTATCCAACAGAAGCTGCGGCCTTAAACCAGCTTCAAGTATTATCACAAGCCGGGCTTCATGCCCAACTGGCTTATCATGGAAATAATGAGGGCACACTGGTTTATTCGGTTTGGTACGGAGAAGCTAGTGATCAAACTGATTTAACTGCGTTAAAGGAACAAGCGGCTCTCCTCATGCCTGATCTTGTTTTACAGCCGATCGATCCTAATCTTCATTATTTTTTAAAAAAAGAGGACCTTTCTTTGGGCACTTCCCACAATGACGCCACATCACATTATGTTATCAATGCCGTTGGACAGAAGGCTTGGTTTTCACCTGTGGAATCGGCAATAAAAGTGAGGGAGAGATTCAATAGGACTTACCGGGGAAGCTTCGAATTAAGCCAATATAATAATAAGCTTGCTTTCATCAATGTTCTGCCCTTTGAGCATTACCTATATGGTGTAGTTGGTGCGGAAATGGGTTCAGGCTGGCCGATAGAAGCTTTAAAGGCTCAAGCGGTAACAGCAAGAACCTATGCGCTGGTCCAAGGCTTGAAATATAAGATAGCCCATGTATCGGATACCACTTTTGAACAAGCCTATTACGGGTTAAGCAAAGAATCCCAAAGTACCATTAATGCGGTGGACTCAACTGCCGGGGAAGTCATTGTGAATAAGAAAGGCTTAATTACGCCATTCTATTATTCCAATAGCGGGGGAATGACGGCTGAAGCTACAGAAGCATGGGGCAACCCTCTGGATTATATACAAAGTGTACCGAGCCCCGATGAAGGTGCCCAAAGAGGGATGTTGGTGTGGAATCGAATTGTTCTGCCGAACGGAATTATTGGCTTTATCAGATCAGATTATATCAAGAACACCAATGAGAAGAATGCTGCTGGATTGCCTATCTTCGAATCGCAGAGCTCGGGGATTAACGTACGTCCGGCCCCGCATGTAACGGGTTTGGGCGATACGACTAATAGCCCGTTGACGACTGTCGGGTTAGGTGATCGAGTGGTATCCTTTGAAGACAGCATAGAATCCAATACATTCAGATGGGTAAGAGGTCCTTATACCGAACAACAAATGAGGGATGTAATTAATGCCAAAACTAAGGCAGCCATTACCGGCAAGCTGGAAACACTTGAAGTTATAGAGCGAGGCCCTTCCGGACGGGTTTTAAAGATACAGGCTAATGGCAAGGATGTGCCGGTGTCCAATCCCGATAGTTTTCGGGCGGCCATGAACGGGCTCCCCAGCACCAGATTTGAAATTGAAGAGACGGGAAGGTATACTGTTTTAGGAGCTAATGGTGTCAAGAGGAGTTATCCCGAGAATAAAACGGCCCAATATGTGATGGGGAGAAGCTCAATTCCCAATGAATTAGTAAGTGAGAAGATGTTTTTTATGAATTCAGGGGATGAAGTAAGATTAGCTACGAAAGAGCCGAATTACCGTTTTATCGGTTTCGGGTTTGGCCACGGTGTAGGCATGTCCCAATGGGGAGCGAGAATATGGGCCGAAGACCACGGCTATAACTACAAACAAATTTTGTTGTACTACTATAAGGGAGTAAATATTGTTAAGGAATGAACCCCATGAATATCGATTTATTTAATTTTAATCTCCCGGAAAGTTTAATTGCCCAAACGCCATTAACGGATCGTTTAGGATCAAGACTCTTGGCCCTCAATAAGATCACGGGTGAAATGAATCACCATCCTTTTACAGAACTAATAAACTATCTTCAACCCGGGGATACCCTGGTTCTTAACGACACAAAGGTGATGCCGGCAAGAATATTTGGCATCAAGCAGTCAACCGGTGCTAAAGTTGAATTGCTGCTGCTTAAGAACTTAGGAGATGACCGTTGGGAGGCGTTGGTTCGCCCCGGCAAACGAATTAAACCCGGCACCATACTGTTGTTTGGTTCTTCTACTGATGAAGACACGCTTCTAACTGCGATTGTTGAGGAAGAGTCAACTATGGGCCGTAGGAGGATAAGATTCACGTATCAAGGGATTTTCCCTGAAATCCTTGATCGTTTAGGGCAAATGCCGCTGCCACCGTATATTAAAGAGCAATTATCGGACAAAACCAGGTATCAAACGGTTTACGCCAATGAAGAAGGCTCTGCCGCGGCACCTACAGCAGGACTCCATTTTACCAAAGATTATTTAAAGGAAATAGAGCTCAAGGGTGTTTCATTAGCCTATCTGACTCTGCATGTGGGTCTGGGTACGTTCAGGCCGGTTTCTGCAGAAACTGTTGAACAGCACGAAATGCATGAAGAGTACTATTCCCTTTCCGCCGAAAATGCACGAATTTTGAATGAAGCACGGGCAAGGAAAAGTCGAATCATCGCGGTGGGTACGACCTCTG
>DASWUO010000079.1:0-2009 GCA_036401615.1 Bacilli bacterium
CTTCTGGCTCACCGTTGACTGCTGACCAAGCATATTCATATTTTCCATCATGGTGTAGACCAGTTCTTGATCTTGTAAGGTCCTGTCCAGCAGACTATAAAAGTTTTCCCGAACGGACGGGCTGCTTGCTTCTAAGATGGCGGTAGTATACTCACTTGAAATTCTTCTCAATTCGGCTAGAACCATATTGAGCAGATCTTGATCCGTCAATTGGCAATGCTGGTTGTTCCGGGACTGTGGATTGGCTTGAACTTGATAATTCTGCGGGTTTTGTTGATTCTGTCCCAGACCCTGTTGGTTCATTTGCGATTGGTTCATTTGCTGCTGATACATGGTGGGCCTCCTGTTATTTTTATTCTAATGGGTATAGTTGGCTTGCTGCTGCAGGGTTGAAATCAGTTGATGGAAGTTGTTAAACCTCTCCTGGGCCAACTGGGCCATAGCGCTTTTTAATTGCGGGTTTTGGCATTCTACAGCGGCTTGTGTGCATAATTTGGTTAACAGCTGTTCATTCTTCAACGAGTCCGTGATGCAGGAAAGCTCCTTGGTTGTCATGGAGTTTATCGGTGGATTATTGAAAGTTTGGGGTGCTGGCATGCAGGTTCTCCTCTCTTTTTACATAGTATCTATAGGATGTCTCAATTCATTCCATGTTATTCCAAGCAAAAAAAATAGGATAAATGTAGAAATTGTAAAGATGAATTAGGATTCAAGAGAAATCGGGAGGATTATCTATCCTAATCTTAAATAACAGAATATTTAGAATATTTACAATATTCCAGCTTAACGGTACACTCGTATTAGATCAGTTAGGGATTAGCAAATGGGGTAAACACCTGAAATCCCAAACCGATAAAGTTATTAATCATCCCAACTGATGCTGTATACCTTTCAAGAAAGGGGATAGCCCAATGGAATAGGTTAGACAAGCATGCTGGAGGCAATTACATCAATAAGAAACCTGGATCGTGACAACAGTTTCTGTAGTTGCAGGTATGTGGATGCGAAAATGAAAGGGATAATAACACACTGACAATTTTTGAAAAAATATGGTTCCACTGAAATGATGTCATTGAGATTTGAAAAGTAACGCACGCAAGAATGCAACAAAAATAAACTGGAGCCATGTTGAAAATTGTAAAATTTAGACGTGTTACGGAATTGGAAGGAAGTTAATTACTAATTGAATACCGCATATATACATGAGTAAAGACCTTGTTCAGCAAATGAACAAGGTCTTTCATTGTGGTACAGAGTTATTAATCCATGAAGCCTACATATTCCAGCATATGTTTAACCATAACCACCGCTTGTGCACGGGTTGCTTTGGCAGATGGAGCAAATGACTTATCCCCTAAACCGGAGATAATGCCGGCATCAATGCATTGGGCTGCGGCCGATTTCGCCCAGGAGCTAATGGCATCCTTATCGCTGAATCTCAGTAATAGCTTATCTTGTGTCCCGGAAGGAATGGTTTGTTTTCCGGAGAATTTTATGGCTTTGGAAATCATCACAGCCATCTGTTCGCGCGATATCAAGTCATTCGGTTTAAAGGTCCCGTCACTGAATCCGCTGGTTAACCCTGCAGCGGAGGCTGCGCCAATAAACCCGCTGTACCAATCTTTAGTGTTCACATCGGAGAAGGCTGCGCCGCCCTTATTAGCCGCTAACCCGAGAGACTGGATCAAAATGCTCGCGAACTGAGCTCGGGTAATGTTCTCATTGGGTTTAAAGGTCGTTTCGGTATATCCTTTAACAATCAGCTTGGAAGCCATTTGTTCTATGTCCGATTTAGCCCAATGTCCACCCAGATCAGCAAACTTTTTGTTGAATTGAACGATTGTATATATACTGTTTCCATTCCGTTTGATAGTAACTTCCGTTGTGCCGTTGATTGTAGAAAATGTGGCCGGAACGAAGGCCATGCTTCCTGTAATGGGATTATACAGCACAGCTGTGGCTTCATTAGCAGTGATTGCTTTATCCACCGTGAGCGTCCTGTTTACATA
>DASWUO010000080.1:0-11037 GCA_036401615.1 Bacilli bacterium
AAGCTTAAGGAGAATCCGGATTATCCGCGGAATTTAACTCAGGTCGTTAAGATCTAGACGATCGATCAACAAATGTAAGGGAGTGAACCGTAATGGGCTTACAGGAACCGTCCAAGGGCGACCAGCGCCGTGCGCGTATTATAGAGTGGCTTAAACGTCACGGAAAAATATCAGTTCAAGAAGTGATTGAACATTTTCAATGCTCGGAAGCGACTGCCAGACGGGATCTGGACCTGTTGGAGTTAAGCGGATCGCTTATTCGAACCATTGGCGGAGCCCAGTTTGAAGGATTCGCCGGAGCGGGCAGCAGAGAGGTTTCTTTTGACGAGAAAAAACGTGTTTTATGGATTGAGAAGGAAGCTATTGCGGCTAAAGCTGCATCGATGGTGGAAGAAGGGGACGTCATCGGTCTAACGGGAGGAACGACAACTTTCCTTATCGCCAAAGCGGTAAAGATGAAACGCAATATTACGGTGGTAACGAATGCGATTAATATTGCCATGGAGCTCGCGGACAGCGAAGGTGTTCAGGTGGTCGTAACCGGCGGCGTTCTGCGCAACAAAAGCTTTGAACTGGCTGGACCCTTAGCGGAGAAAACCGTTGAAGCTTTACATATTGGCAGAATGTTTCTCGGTATTGACGGCATTTCCATCGAACAAGGATTAACCACGTATTCTGAACCGGAGGCGGAAATTGCAAAATTGTTGATCAAACGCTCCAACCAGACGATTGCGGTGTTCGACCACTCCAAAGCGGGCAGAACTTCCTTGTTCAGCATGATCCCTTTATCCGCTATGCACGCATGTATTACAGACAAGAGACCGGACGAGAAATTGGATCAGTACTTGAGAAATCATCACATTCACCTGCATATAGCGGAGTAACCATCGGGGGCGGGAGTCATGGATTTGTATGCCGGAGTGGATATCGGCGGAACGAATATCGTTTGCGGTCTGACCGATGCGGAAGGAAATTTAATCTGTAAAATAAAGCAGCCCACCGAGGCTCACCTTGGCAGCGGTTATGTCCTGGCGAAAATAGCGAAGATGATCGATAGGCTATTGAAAGATGCTGCAATAGAGAAAAACTCTGTTGTTGCGGTTGGTGTAGGAACACCGGGATTTGTTGATCCGAACGAAGGTATTTCAAGATTTGCCGGGAACCTGCAGTGGAGGGATATCGATGTCGCCAGTACTTTAAGCTCGCTTATGCAGGATGTTCCGGTATTTATAGATAACGATGTCAGAATGTACATTTACGGTGAAGCCATGAGGGGAGCAGCTCAAGGGTTTGAACATGTTCTAGGTGTTACCTTGGGAACGGGGATTGCCGCTGCGGTGGTAAACAAGGGACAGCTCTATTACGGCGGCGCCTTTATGGCCGGAGAAATTGGCCACATCCGCATGGAAAGTGTGCACTATAAATGCAGATGCGGGATGACAGGCTGTTTGGAAACCATCGTTTCAGGCACAGGAATTGTTAGACAAATGCGGGATCGGATGAAGCGTGGGAAGAGCAGTATTTTGCAGGAATGGTTTAATGAAGACAGTATGGACGATATCACGGCCACGGATGTATCCAAAGCTTACGATGCGGGAGACCAAGCCGCAATAGAAGTATTGAATTATACAGGCACATTGTTGGGAACAGGGCTTTCCTATGCCGTTACCTTATTCAGCCCGGATATCGTGGTGATCGGCGGCGGAGCTGCCATGGCGGGAGAGCGGTTGTTTGCTCCGATGAGGGAGCAGTTGAAATCTTGCGTTTATCCCGCCTATTGGGAGCGGCTTAAGATAACGCCCGCCTTTATGAATGATGATGCCGGGGTTGTAGGCAGTGCACTGCACGCCAAACAAAAATTGATGGGCAGACCATAGCCATCAATAACATGAATCCGTAGGTAATCGTAGATTATCATCTGCACAAATGGAGGAGTTTAAATGGTATTAGTTTCATCCACACCAATGCTTTCGCACGCGAGAGCTAACGGATATTGTATTGGCGCATTTAACGTGCACACCTTAGAGATGCTCCAAGCGGTTGTTGAAGCCGCAGAGGAAACGCAATCACCGCTGATTATCCAATCTACCGTTGGAACGGTGAAACATCTTGGGGCAGATTATATCGCCGCAGCTGCCTCGGTGGCTTCGAACAAATCCGGAATACCCATCGCACTGCATCTTGACCATTGTACGGATTTTAATCTCATTGTCCAGTGCATCCGCGCAGGGTATACTTCTGTTATGATCGACGCTTCCCATTACTCCTTCGAGGAAAACGTCAGGCAAACAAAGAAAGTAGTAGAGATCGCTTCCGCAATCGGCATTAATGTTGAAGCGGAGCTCGGCAAGGTGGGCGGAGTTGAGGACGAAATTGTGGTGGCTGACAATGAAGCACTAATGGCTGACCCGGAGGAATGTGCCAGGTTTGTGGAAATGACCGGGGTACCCACCTTGGCGCCTGCTATTGGAACAGCTCATGGCATTTATAAAGGAGATCCTAAAATCGATTTTGACCGTATTCAGAAAATTGCCGGTTTGGTTAGTGTTCCGCTAGTACTGCACGGGGGTTCAGGGATTCCGGATGATCAAGTGAAGCGGTGTGTGTCCCTCGGTATGGCGAAGATGAATGTGGCAACAGAACTGCGTATAGTGTTTTCTGATGCTATTAAAGCAGTGTTCTTGAACAATCCGGATGAAAATGACCCGCGCAAATATATGGTTCCGGCTAAGCAGGCTTTAAGAGCAGCAGCAATTCAGAAAATGGCCATTTGCGGAAGTATCGGCAGAGCAAGAGATTTCCGATAAAAGAGGATGAAACTTTATGATAACCACTGTGACCTTGAATGCCGCTATCGATAAAACCTATTTTCTTCCCCGGTTCATCATGGGTGAAGTAAATCGGGTGAAACAAACGCATGTGTATCCAGGCGGCAAAGGAATCAACGTTGCCCGTGTGATTCATTTATTAGGATACGATTCTTTGGCAACCGGATTTATCGGGGGAGGCAGCGGTGATTATATTGAGCGCGAGCTGTCCAATCAAGGCATTTCCCATCAATTTATCCGGATACAAGGGGAATCGAGAACATGTTTAAATATCATTGATGCTTTCACTGGCAATACAACCGAAATATTGGAGCCTGGACCGGAAATCTCTGCGGAGCAAGTGGATTTGATGATGGATAACATTCGCCGTTTAGCCCGAAAATCCGCTATTATAGCTTTCTCGGGCAGTATTCCGGCGGGTGCTCCCGCATCTATTTATGCGCAAATGATTACTGCAGCTAAACAAGAAGGTACGCGAGTACTATTGGATGCCAGCGGAGAAGCACTAAGGTTGGGAATAGAAGCCGAGCCTTACTTTATCAAACCCAATCGGGAGGAAATGCAGCAGCTGCTTAAGAAACCGATTGTAGAAGAAGATTTGTATGAAGGACTGCTTGAATTAAACCGTAAGGGGATTGCTTGCGCTGCCGTTTCTTTAGGGGAGTATGGCGCTGCTGCTGCGTACAACGGGGAAATCTACCGAATAAAGACCCCACAAATTGAGGCGGTAAACACGGTGGGCTGCGGAGATTCATTTGTCGCCGGCATGGCCATCGCTTTATCTAAGGGAGACCCCATCATGGAGTGTCTTCGGTATGCCGCGGCTGTTGGCAGTGCAAATGCACTTACCGCTGAGGCGGGAAATGTTCGTAAGGCTGATGTAGCAAGAATGATGAAAAATGTCAAGATCATCATGCATGGATAAAGAAAGTAACCCACCATAGGTCAATTGTGATCTGCCCGGTGAGTTATCTTTGCTTATTATGGAGGGTGTCCCCACTCAAGTTTGTGCAGGAGACGGTAGATATGCGCTGATGAAGTTAGGGCTGCCCACCGCATCCCCGTAGATTCGGCAATGAGCACAATTCTTACAACAAAGAACTTCTACGCGCATTACCTACCTATTTAATCCCTTTGAGCAGATCGTGTTCAAAGGTTATTTTTCGTTAAAATAATTGAAAAGTAGTTTATCTTTAATTTCGATATTGCCTATATAGATCATAGAGCATTTGATTTAAAAAAATAATGTGTTTCTATATATAGAAAATAATAGAAATTTTACCTACACTCTCGTGATTACCTAGACTGAGTCCGGATCAGCGGTAACGGGTAAGATCGCAGAAATCCCGAATGTCTTCGGAAGGCACGAAATTTAGTTCTATGAGCTCGCATCGCAGTAACTTGGCAAGCCATTCGGCATCCTTCATGTCGGTCTTGCGTCCGGATAAATTTTTAACGTTGATAGGCATTCGCCAACATGAGTTGCACGTCAAAAGCTTCTTTCTTTTATAGCTACATGTGTACAACCGGTGTCCACCAATAGGTCTTGGCCTTCATTATTGGCAGCAAAACAACAATGCGCTCTTGAACTGCTTGATTATGGTCAAGAGCAGAATCGGTTATAAAGACAACAGAATCATCAATAGTTTTATTTTCTTACAGGTTATATTATGTATACATAAGGGAATATTAATTGCGTAAGCGTTTTCGAATCAGATTGAAAATATATAAGAAGCTTATCCTTATATATTTTGATCATATAAAAAACAGGGGGGTTCTTGTATGAAAGTCAAGAAAATAGTAATGGTTATGACATCGTTGATTTTATCATCAGTACTGTTTGCGGGGTGCGGCGGCAACACGGCACAACCAAACAAGGCACAACCGTCCGAAACCGATAAGAAGGTTGAATCGACTAAGGAACCTAAGAAAGCGCCGGTTGAATTGAGTGTGGGTTACAGCGCTGGAGATGAAGCTGCAACTAAGTCTTTGGAGGTCTTGATCAAAGAGTATAATGAAAATCAGGAGAATTATATCATTAAGCCAGATCCTATATCAGGCAATGTGAATGATGTGTTAAAAACTAGAATGGCATCCAATACAGAACCGGATCTTATGCCAATGGATCCTCAATTAATCTCAAGTCTGGTTGAATCGAATCGTTTGTTGGAGCTGGATCCGTATTTATCAGGTTATGATATCGATGACTTCGAAAATGCGACTCTGGATGCCGGGAAATATAAAGGCAAGATCTATGCCCTTCCGCTCGACTATAATACCTTGATCCTTTTCTACAACAAGAAGATGCTGCAGGAAGCGGGCGTGAGTGTTCCAACAACATGGGATGAGCTCAAGGATGCTGCCAAGAAATTAACCAAAGGCAACATCAAAGGTTTATCGCTTCAGAATGAATTGCCGCGTTTTCAACCCTTCCTCTATTCCAATGGCGGAACGATGATGAAGGATGGGAAACCTTACGTAAACTCGAAAGAGAATGCGGAAGCGCTGGGGTATTGGATTTCGCTCTTCAAGGATGGTGTAGCGGCTACGCCGGCCGACCTGGGTGTCGGTTGGAACGGAGATTCGTTTGCGCAAGAACTGGTTGCGATGACTGTAGAAGGGCACTGGATGATGCCTTATATTGAAAAATTGAAGCCAGATATGGAATGGGGAGCCGTTCCCATACCGATCAAGAAACAACCCGCGAGCATGGTGTTTATGGGAGTCTACTCTATTTCGGCAAATACCAAGGATAAAGAGGGTGCGGTAGATTTCCTCAAATTTCTTGCCAGTAAACGCGGTATTCAATCCAAAGTTGATGGCGGTGGCGGTGGCGTCATTCCTGCCAGAAAATCAATGAAAGAAGAGTTTTTGAAGTTATCTCCTGAGAAACAGGCGGCTCTTGACGCCGTTGAATCCTCTTCCTTGTTCATCTATGGATTGAAGAGTCCGGAAGTGATCAAGCAAATGAATGATGCAGCTGAAGCATTGCGGTTAGGCGCAGAAACAGATCCGCAGGCTGCTTTGGATAAAGTACAGCAAGCTCTTGATAAATAACTTGATCAGGTGGTGTGAATCGATCTTCGATTCACACCACCGTTTACCGTAGAGGTTGTTATTATAATTTGTTGTCGAGAGGCCATTGATGCATTTTTTTACGGTATTCGTGTGGGGAACAATCGTTGAATTTACGAAACATTCGGTGAAAATGAACTGTATTCGGTATGCCGATCAGCTCTCCTACTTCAGCAACGCTAAGATCCTTAGTCAACAAGATTTTCTCTGCATTTTTTATTTTCAATTGATTAACATAGTTTATAAAAGAAACACACATGACTCGCCTGAACATTTTCGCGAAATGAAAGTAGCTCATATTAACAGTTTTGCTCGCTTCTTCTACCGTAATTTTTCCGCCAAGATTCTGCTCGACGTAATGGAACACAGGTTTTAATCTTGTAAAGTTGGGGTTGAAACTAAGCTTAAGGACTCTATGGGGGTTATTTCGCAATAATATTAACATGATACGTCGGATCAACATGCCAATGGCAATCTCATACCCTTCACTTTTCGAAATCCATTCTTCATATATTTCTTTGACGGTGTCTGCGATAAGGTTGCGGGCTGTCGGATTTTGGCGGTAAATAGCATTCAGATGGCTCAAGGGCAGATTCGTATCAGTAAAGAATCGTTCGTAGGGGAGAGTGCTTTGATCTAAAAACTGCTTAATATCACATTGAAACACGAAAAAAGACAAGTTTGAGTGAGATCTGTCGGTATGGAGTTGGGAAGGTCCGATGATAAAAATATCACCAACGCTCAATTCGGTTAACTCATTCTCTATATAGACGTCAAGCCTGCCTTCCGTGATCACCAGAATTTCGAGATCCTCATGATAATGCCAAGGTTCTATTTCTTTGGATACCCGACTGTAGTAATTGATGTTCAGAGATAGAAGCGGATTGTCATAATTAATTTTTTCTATATGCATGGCAGCCCCCTTTGTCTTCTTTAAAGAATATGGTGAAGGATTGGAACAAGGTACCCATGTGTTCATTATTATTTTATCGTGTACGGTTATGGAAAACAAGCCATTTAACGCCAGATTGAGGTACTTTATAATTTATAGGGGGACTATTCGATGTCAAGAAAGATAAAAGTCGCGATTATTGGCTGCGGAGGCATTGCCAATGGAAAGCACTTGAGAAGTCTTATAAAACTGGATAATGTCGAACTGGTTGCATTCTGCGATATTATAGTCGAACGTGCGCAAAAGGCAGCTTCCGATTATGGAACTTCAGGGGCGAAAGTGTACGAGAGCTACAATGAGCTATTCAAGGATGTCTCGATCGAAGTTGTTCACGTATGTACGCCGAATGATTCACACGCGGAAATTTCCATTGCCGCCCTCGAATCCGGCAAGCATGTCATGTGTGAGAAGCCGATGGCCAAGACAGCCGCTGATGCACGCCGCATGCTGGATGCAGCAAAGCGCACCGGAAAGAAGTTATCCATTGGTTATAACAATCGATTTCGTGCGGACAGTCAATATCTGAAAGAAGTTTGCGACGCTGGAGAGCTTGGTGAAATTTACTATGCTAAAGCACACGCTATTCGCAGACGTGCAGTTCCAACTTGGGGTGTATTTTTGGATGAAGAGAAACAAGGCGGGGGAGCGCTTATTGATATTGGAACACATGCGCTCGATTTAACGCTTTGGGCAATGAACAATTATGAGCCTAAAGCAGTTTTGGGCAAAGCCTATCATAAATTAGCACAAACAGAAAATGCCGCAAATTTTTTTGGATCATGGGATCCGAAGAAGTTTACAGTGGAAGATTCTGCCTTTGCGATGATACAGATGAAAAACGGCGCGACTGTCGTTCTCGAGACCAGTTGGGCCTTGAACATCCTTGACACTAAAGAAGCAAAATGCACGCTTTGCGGAACGTTAGGGGGAGCGGATATGGAAGATGGCTTGCGTTTGAACGGTGAAAAAAGAAGCCGCTTATATACGAACGGTATAGAACTGAATAATGGCGGGGTTGCGTTCTACGAAGGAAAGGCCGAAAGTGACGCAGAACTGGAAGCAAGGTTATGGATTGACGCCGTAATTCATGACAGGCAACCCGTCGTGCTGCCGGAACAGGCGCTTGTAGTCTCCGAAATATTGGAGGCTGTCTACGAATCATCTAAAACCGGAAAAGCGATTTACTTCGAATAATAGGAAAATGAAGGGGTTATGGGTATGATACCGAAAGTAGCTTTGCAACTATATTCTGTTCGGGAACTCACAGAGAAAGATTTTTTGGGTACAATCAGGAAAGTAGCCGATTTAGGATACGAAGCCGTACAATTTGCCGGATTTTTTAATCATAAGGAAGAGGCTTTAACAGAAGTATTGATTGAGAAGCACTTGTCCATTGCTGGAGCACATGTTCCAATTGAAGAACTGATGAGCGATAATTTTTCGGACATTGTTGCTTTTAACAAACAAATCGGCAATGATTTGATTATATGCCCCTACTTGCCTGAAACCATGCGTAAAACACTGGATGATGTGGACAAAGTTGTTCACTTGTTTAATGAATTGGGAGCAAAATGCAAATCGCGGGGAATGATCTTTGCTTATCATAACCACGATTTTGAGTTTGAACCCTTCGAGGGAACGACATTGTTCGATTTGATTTTCGAGAAAACGGATCCTGATCTTGTAAAAATAGAGTTGGATTCTTATTGGGCACATCTTGGAAATAGGGATTCTAAAGCAATCATTGAAAAGTATAAGGGCCGGATCGTTTCTGTTCATATTAAAGATGGGAAACAAATAGAAAACGGCAAACATGTGAATACCGTTATCGGCGAGGGATTTATGGATATCCAAGGTATTGTATCGGCGGCGAAGAGCAGTGGGGTAGAATGGTTAACCGTTGAACAAGAGCAGTTTGACCGGGATATGATCGAGAGCATTAAGTTGAATGCGGCAAGATTGCTGGAATGGACTGCTGCTAAAAATGAATGAATAGAGGTGGGCGGTATGGAAAAACAGCATATCAATCGAATGTGGATGGGAAGAAGGCAGAAACAGCAACTCGTGGCAGCATTCATACTTGTCTTGCCTGCCGTTGTTTACTTGCTGGCCTTTATACTGGGTCCTATTTTCTATTCCTTTAATTTAAGCTTCAAAGACCATAATTTATTGAATCCGGATGTATCCAAGTACATTTGGCTTGATAATTATTTTACCTTATTTCAAGATCCTCTGTTTAAAAAAGCTTTGATGAATACCTTTCATTTTTCCATTGTTGTAGTTCCTATCCAAACTGTAATTGCCCTGTTTTTGGCGGTAGCTGCCAATCAGAAAATAAAAGGCAAAACCTTTTTCAGAATAGCCTATTATTTGCCGTCAATTACTTCTTCAGTTGCCATTGCTACTATTTTTATGTTCTTGTTCAATCGAAACGGAATTGCCAATAAATTTCTGTCTATGTTCGGTTTCGAGCCGGTCAGTTGGTTTGCGAACCCAAGTTATGCGCTCCCCTTAATTATGATTATGGCCATATGGGCCAGCGTCGGAGTAAATATGATCATCTATTTAGCTGGTCTGCAAGATATCTCCGATTCGTTATATGAGGCCGCTAAAATGGATGGAGCATCCCCTTTTCAACAGTTTAGGAATATTACCTTCCCTCTTCTGAAAGAGAAAACGTTTTTCGTTGTCATCATTGGATTTATTGGTACCTTCCAAGTATTTGACCAAGCTTATATTATTTCCAAAGGGCAAGGTGGACCTTTGGATTCCACCATGACTGTTGTACTGTATTTGTATAATAAAGCTTTTAGTGAAAACCAGGCAGGGTATGCTTCCGCTGCCGCTTTTGTATTGTTTTCCATTATATTTCTCCTAACATTGATGCAAAAGAAATTTTTTGGTCAGGATACGAGCAACTATTAAAGGAGCATTAGAACAATGGGTGAGAAGCATTCAGAATCAACAGGCAGAGAACATTTTCTGAAAATCATTTTTTATGCAGCCACAATTGGCTTTGCTTTGATCACACTGCTTCCGTTTGTTTGGTCATTATATGCATCTCTCCGGCCTGCCGGCGATGTGTTTAAATTCAATATTGATATTCGTCATTTAAGCTTTGATAACTTTCTGGAGATGGCACAGGTGTTTCCTATCGGACGCTGGTACATGAATAGTATTATTGTCGCTGTTGTTGTTACGGCAGGGAATTTATATATTAATGCGATGGCTGGATACGCGCTTGCCCGTATTAACTTTCCAGGCAGAACTTTGTTGTTCTATGTCGTATTGGGTGTAATGATGATTCCTGGTCAAGTGACGATGGTTCCCCTGTATATTCTTTTATCAAACCTGGGATGGGTAAATACGTTATGGGGATTAAGCATTCCGTTTTTATTCTCAAGTTTTAATACCTTTTTAATGCGGCAGTTTTTCCTGGCGCTGCCTTCCTCGGTTGAAGAAGCAGCGGAAATCGATGGCTTGTCTGCATTGGGAATATTTTTTAGAATGGCTATGCCTTTAGCAAAGGCTCCATTAGTAACCTTAGTGATATTGACTTTTACAGGAAACTGGAACAGTTTTTTATGGCCTAGCTTGCTGGGATCAAAAAGGGAGATATTCACACTGCCGGTAGGGCTGTCTTCTTTATCAAACCAATATTTTTCATTCCCTAATCAAGTTATGGCGGGAGCTATGTACTTGACTATCCCAATGGTTATTCTATTTATCATTTTCCAAAGGTACTTTATAAATGGACTCGCTAATTCGGGGAATAAGGAGTAATACGAAAGGATTTTTATTAAAAAGGTAATCATACAAGGAGGCAAACGCATGAAACTGGGAATGATCGCGGAACCTAAAGAAGAAAGTTTTGTAAAAGCCGCAGAACGCGGTCTTGCATTTCTTGAATTCTGTATCAATGTAGGCAGTAAAGCGGATGAGTTTCTTTCTTCTGTCCCTGAACTTGTCAAATACAGCAATCAAACGAATGTGGGCATCGGCTCTGTCGGCAGATGGGGGGCTGACCGTATTCTCCCCGACGGTTCGCTGAATGATGAGGAGGTCAACTTGTCGTACAAGCTGATTGATGCGGCCTCTGAGCTAAGTTGTGCAAATTTCGTGTGCGGATGCAATTATGTGGAGTCATTATCGTATTACCGCAACTGTCAGGTTGCGATACAA
>DASWUO010000081.1:0-4597 GCA_036401615.1 Bacilli bacterium
CTCTACTATATTTATATTGACTGTTTTAACTTTGGTGAGGGATTCTGTCAACGGATATTATTTCCTAAGTTGAATACACTATGTTAATATCACTCCGGCAAGGAAGGCGACACATGAAACCAGTTATTCCATTTGAACCCATCAGAATGGATACCATACCATTAGGAGAGCAGTGGACCTATCAAGTGAAGTGGGATGGTGTTCGCATACTTGTTTATTATGATAAAGGCAAAACCCAATTGTTTAACCGCAGACTTAATGAACGGACACAAAATTACCCGGAACTTTTGGACGTGAAATCATACTGCCATACAGATTCTGTCATCCTGGATGGTGAGATTATTGCCCTGGGACCTGAAGGAAAACCTTCATTCCATGAGGTTATGCGGCGCGATGGTCTTAGAAGAATGGAACGCGTGCCACAAGTTAAAAAGGAAGTTTCAATTACATATCTGGTTTTCGATGTTCTCTTTTTTAATGGGAAGTGGATCATGGACTGGCCGCTCAAGGAAAGATTGGCGCTGCTTTTGAAAATCCTTAAACCCAGTGAACATATCCAATTAGTTTCTTGCCATCTTAAGGGTCCTGATCTGTATACGGCTATACAGAAACAAGACATGGAAGGCATTGTTTGCAAAGATCTAAACAGTACTTATGTGATTGACGGAAAAGATGATCGATGGATCAAAGTTAAAAACTATGGGGATGTTATAGCCGGTATTGGTGGCTTTACGTTAAATGGCGGTTTTGTAAACTCTGTTCTTTTAGGACAATATGATGATGAAGGAAATTTCTATTACATTGGACATACAGGAACCGGTAGGCTGACGAAAGACGAATGGCGAAAACTCACAGAAATATTAACGCCAGATGTGATCAAGGAGAGACCTTTCAAAAACAAACCAGAACGGCACAATGACGCTTACTGGGTCCGTCCCAAGTACACTGTAAAGGTAAAATATACGGAATGGCGATGGAGGGAAGGTAGATCCATGCGGCAACCGAGCATCCAAGCATTCGTAGATGTGCCTCCAGTTGAATGCAAATTACCTCATATTTTGATGACTTCTCGTCGAAACTTATTTCATGAATCGATACTCCTTTGGTGAGTATCCGCTGTAAGCTTTGAAGAGCTTTATGAAGTAACTGGTATTGTCATAACCGAGTGATTCTGCGATTTGTTCCACTGTGCTGCCAGACTGGTTGAGCTTTTCCTTCGCCTTCTCCATCTTGACCCTGGTTACGTATTCGGTAAACGTTTCCCCTGTTTCGCTCTTGAAAAAACGACTGAAGTAACTAGGGTTCAAATTCAGTATCTGCGCAACTTCTTCCATACCTATTTTCTCGTGCAACCGAGCTGTAACGTACTTCTTCGCTTCATGGATCTCAAGCCTTTGCGAATTTTGCTTTATTTCACCGGCAAGAAGTATTTTATCTCTAATAAAAGTTAAGATGAATTGTTCAATCTCATGAATCGTATCCATCTGGGCGATATAATGATGCAGCGGTCCAATCGCATGTCGGTCATGAAAATGCTGCAGCGAATTATACTTTAATTCAATATCCATCATCAGCTTCAGAATCCACGAACGAACGGAATCCGCTTGAAAGCGCTCGTCCCTGAGAAATTGCATCCATTCTTTTATAACGATTCCATAATCCAGGGATTCCAAAGGAATCAACTGCCTTAACTCGTCGATGGCTTTCTCATAATAGGCAAATAGATCGGCTTCGGATGTTTTGAACGGAATCCATTTGTAAATACTGCCAATGGACGCATAAAACCGCTGGTCATTGGCAAATGCGAGCGTCATCATGCTCTTCTTCATCTCAAAGGGATTGGCTGCCGGTTCGTAGGTAACGGCTGAGACCGTTATACCGATTCGCTCAAATGAACGAAGCAATACGACCAAATGGCCACGGATGATCTCATATGGATTAATCTTCAAGCTTTTCACAAATGAAAATAGGAGGAAGGTTTGCTTCGAACTATGGCGAAAACTAACGCCGACTCCCGGTTTATCAATGATTTCATTGACGACATTATCAAATGCATATGAAAACAGCTCTTCCCCTTTAAACCTTTCCTTTTGCTCCAAATATCGGTTTGGGTAAATCAGGACAGGCATGATGGGTTGTGTTACATCATGTATGCCGAATTGTTGAAGCTCCGAAAGCCACTTATGCTCATTAATAATGGGATTGCTAATCAAGTTACGAATAAATTCGTTTTTAATGGAGGCGGTATTTTGGTCCAGCACATGGGTCAAATGATCGTTTTTTTGTTTTACCACCGCATTTGCCCGGATACTTTCAGAAAGCTGTCGCAACACTTTGGTAAGTTCTTCAGGCTGTAACGACTCTTTCAGAATATATTCTTTTACGCCTTCCTTAAGCGCATTCTGTGCATATTGAAATTCATCATGACAGGATAGGATAACAACCTGAATATCCGGATTTATGGCTTTGATCGATTTAATCAATTCAAGGCCGTTCATTCTGGGCATTCCAATGTCTGTAATCAGTATATCCGGCACTTCGTTCCCACAATGCTCGAGTACCTCGCGACCATCCGAGCATTGAGCGATGACTTCTAGACCCAATTGTTCCCAGGGGATGGCCTTGTATAGAAATTCAAGAACCGGATAGTGATCGTCCGCAATAATGACTTTAATCATAACTCCAGCCCCCTGATTAACGGTACGGAAACAGACACAATCGTACCAGACCCAAGTTCGCTTTCTATCTGCATGGCACACTGGTTTCCAAATAACATGAACAAGCGATTATAGACGTTCACAAGTCCGATTCCTGACATACCGGTCGAGGATTCCGCATTCACTATCGTTTTACTCTGCTCCAACTTATCCATAAGTAAGGAGAGCTCTTCGGGCGTCATCCCGCGACCGTCATCCCTGACTTTTATTACTAAGCATTCATGTCGTATTGCAGTTTCGATGAATACCGTTCCGGAGCCGTTTTGAAAACCATGAATTAATGCGTTCTCTATAATCGGCTGTAAAATGAACCGCGGAACCAACTCGTTTTCCGTTTCCTGCAAGATGATAAACTCATCACGAAAGGGTTCCTTTAACGTTGATTTCATTAAATCCATATATCCCTTAACGATTGTAATTTCTTCAATTAAAGTTACCATTTTCTCCTGCCTCTGTATCGTCATTCGGAGCAGCTGGGATAAGGAACTGATCAGATTCGCATTTTCCCTGTCGCCATTAAGCAGAATCCGCATCCGAATCGAATTTAATATATTAAATAAAAAATGCGGGCTGATTTGCGCTTGCAGCATTGAAAGCTCTGCTTTCCTTGCCTGCTCCTGCTCCTGCTTGATTTGCCCAACCATCTCTTCAATTCTCTCCAGCATGTGATCAAGGGACCTGCCTAGCTTACCTATTTCGTTGGAACCTCTCACTTCTGAACGGATTGATAAGTTTCCTGATTCGATACTCGAAACAACTTGTCCAAGACGTACAAGCGGGTTGGTGAATCGACGCAGAAACCAAACCAAGATCGCAACAAACACGGCAATAAATCCAATTTGCCATACAAAATTAACTCGATAAATCCGATTTACGCTTTCGGTCGCTTGAGTGTAGGGCATTAAGCTTACTAATGTCCACTCATCGTATGGCAATTTCTCTGTAACATAAAGATAAGATACACCATCAATGGTTAAGATAGGGCGTCCAACGACCTTAAACAGATCCTTATAATATGGAAAAGGCTCGCCCAAATTATCTTTTCCAGAAATGATGGTTCCTGTTCGATCCAACAACAAAATGTTTTGTTCGGTATAGCTTGAAAACAACGATCTGACACGGTTTTCAGATATACTAACCACCACATAGGCATAGGGCTTGATAAGCGATGTACGGAGTGTTCTTACAAATGTGATTACATAGGGATCTTTCTGTTTCTCAATATCCAAATAATTAGGCTGCAGACCGAGCCAAAAATTTTCATACGTTGCCAATCGATCCAGCTTGCTAAACCAAGGTTCATCCAAAAACTGTAACGGATTAAACTGGGTATATAACAAATAATTAGAGAAAAATCTATTATCAAGCGTTAATACCGTTACGAAAATACCCGATTTATCATGTGTCAAACTATTTAATTTATTCGTCACATTCGATAAACTAAATTCGGAATTAGTGTATGTAGGGCTCTTCAAATAAGGCGAAATTTGTGCATCAAATTCAATGTTATTCGCCACACTGAATATACCTTCTATTTGGGACATCAATTGGCTTTTAATTAACTTAAGCGACTCTCTCGCATTTGTAATGGCTTGATTTTCAATAAGATCCTTAGTAAATACATTACTTAAATACAAGGTAATCGTAAAGGGAATGATAAGACAAACAAGAGACGCCCATATAATCTGGTGCCGCAACGACGACCTTAAATAAAAACCTTTCATCCTCGGTCACGTCCCTCTCGTTTGTAAGGCCACCTTAGTAATTATATTTTACTCTAAAAACAGTATGTTCGTAAATCGGAAAACAAGGGCCTGTTATTCAAGCCCTTGCTCCCTAAGAATAAATAATTATTTGCTGTTTACTTGGATCAGATCTTT